>CADEEN010000513.1 GCA_902826345.1 uncultured Burkholderiales bacterium
ATCAGGAGAGCAGTCGGCGTGCCTGGGGCAGCCTCACACCAGTCGCCGTGGAAGGTGAACGCCGAGCAGAAGTAGGGGTGCGGCGCGGTGCTCAGGACCTGCGTCTGGGTCTCGCGGAAGCCACGCGCGGGATCGCCCGCGCAGCTCAGGCGTTCGTAAAAACGCTGCATGAACGTGGCTGCGGCTTCGTCCTGCACCGTCCACAAGCTGGCCAGCACGCGCGCCGCGCCGGCTGACAGGAAGGCGTGGGTCAGGCCGATCAATTCGTCGCCAGGCATCACGGCGCTGATGCCGGTCTCGCACGCGCTCAAGGTCACCAGCCCGCTGCGCAGCCGCAGCCGCTGCGCGTCGCGCACGGTGAACGCGCCGTCGGCCAGATGCAGCGCCGAGAAGCGCGGGCTGTCGTTGCGGAACTGTGCATGGCAGGCGATGTGCAGCACGTCGGCGTTGCCGCCCTCGGCGTCGCGCAGTGCATCGCTGCGCGCGGCGTCGGCGTGCAGCAGCCGCGCACCGGGGAAGGCGGCCGCCACCGCTTCGACCTCGGCGCGCACCTGCGGCAGGCGTTCGTCGGCGTCGCCGAGCACGAGGGCGCTGTCGAATCGCGAGCGAGTCTGCTGCAGGCCGCGCAGCAGCATCGCCGCGCTCGGTGCGCGACACAGCTCCCGGCGTTCGATCTCGTGCTGCTGGCCGTCGTGCAGCGCTTCGAACGACAGGTAGTGCAAGGCGCCGTGCGGCACGACCACGGCGCGCCGGCTGCCCAGCCGTGGCGTGAGCGGCGCCCACAGCGCGGCGTGCAGGCGTTGCAAGTGGTGCAGCGCACGGCGCTGCAGCTCGGGCAGGCGATGGGCGAGCCGGGCGGCGCCGTGACGCAGGCTGTCGGTCTGGAAGCGCAGCTGCTCTATCGCCGCTCGCACCTCGTCGGCCGGCGCGGGCAATCGCACCACACTGACTTCGCCACCGACGACGACGCAGGCCAGCAACCCGTTGTCGATCGAGAAGTACTCGACCAGCGCGCTGTGCTCGCCAAGCGCGTCGTGCAACGCCGACATGTCGAGCCCGCCGAGCGCTGGCGCCAACTGCGGCGGCGAACTCTCGCTGCCGAGCGCGTCGCGCCGGCCTGCTTCGAGCAGCCGCTCCTCGAAGCGTCGCACGTCGTCGAGCAAGCGCTGCACATCGCCGCCATCAGCCAAAGGCCGCGCCAGTGCGCGATAGCGGTCGTTCAGCTCGAGCCGCAGCCGCGTGCGCTCGCGCGACGCGTCGTCATCGACACCTCGCTGGTCACCAGGATCATTGGCCGCGTCGGCCAGCGAGCGCGCGCGTGCGCGCTCGACCCATTGCAGCGCGGCTTCGGCTGCGTGCGGGCCATCGTCGGCGAGGCTGGAGCGCACCAGCTCGTGGTAGGCCAGAAGGTTGTCGCCGAGGAACGCTACACGAAATTCCTCGCCGGGCAGGGTGCCGCGTTGTGATTCGATCGATGCCACCACAGCCTCGAAGCAGCGGCGCGCCGCGGTGGCATCGCCTCGGTCGCGTGCCAGCAGACCGAGCAGCAGCCGGGAGCGCCTCTGTAACGGCGCCATGCTCAACGCATCGGCCGACGTGCACGCGGCGCGAGCGACCGCCTCGGCTTCGTCGACATCCCCTGCGCCGCGCAGCGCTTCAGCGAGAAGACAGCGCGCGTGCAGATGCCAGCTCATCTGCCGCGCTTCGAGCAACGGCGCGTCTGCGGCGACGGCGTGACGGGCGGCGCCGCGCCAGTCACCTCGCTGTAGAGCCAGCTCGGCGAGCCACAACTTCACCAACGCCGCGCCGGTGGTGTTGTCCTCTTCGTCAAACGCGGCTTCGGCCTGCGCCAGAGCCTCGGCCGCTGCGTTATGGCGGCCGAGCATGGAAAGCGCGCGGCCGCGCTGCGAAAGTGCCCAGGCTCGATCGGTGACGAGCCCGGCGGTTTCGTAAGTGACTAGTGAACGTTCGTACAACGCCAGCGCCTCAGGTAGCAGGTTGAGCTCAAGGTACGCGTCGGCCAGGCTTTCTTCGGCGACGGCTAGCTGGTGCGGTGCGTCGAGGGTTTCGTAGCCGCGGCGTGAGCGCTCCAGGTACGTGAGCGCGCGGTCGTAGCGGCCGCGCCGCATTTCGAGCGCGCCTAAGTCGCCGTCGATCGACGCGGTGGCTAGCGCGAAGCCGCCGCGGGAGGCGCCGGCTTGCGCCCGCCAGTACAGCGTCTCGGCCGCTGCGAACTCGTGCTGCCGCGCCGTCATGTCGGCCAACCCCTTGATCGCCATCACTTCCAGCTCTGGTTCGCCCGCCGCGAAGAAGCGCGTTCGCGCTTCCTCGTAGTGGCGCACGGCCTCTTCGTGGTGGTCACGACGCGCGGCGAGGTTGCCGAGATTGAGCTCGATCTTGCCGGCCGCGAGCCTGTCTCCTTCAGCATCGAAAACGGCGCGCGCCTGCCCTCCACAGGCGATTGCGTCGTCGTAGCGGCCGAGCATCGCCAAGGCCATCACCCGGCTGATGCGCGTTTGCGCCGCTTCTTTCGGCAGCCCCTGCGAATCGAAGCCCTCGCCGCTGCGCTGCAACGCGGCCAGCGCGTCTTCCATGCGACCCTGGGTCAACAGCGCGATGCCCTGTGTCCATGCAGCCAGCGCCGCGACTTCGGGTTGCAGCG
>CADEEN010000514.1 GCA_902826345.1 uncultured Burkholderiales bacterium
ACTCAGATCCTCGGACGATTGGGTCAGCCGCCGGACGATTCGGACCTTCACCGGACGCTTGTGTTAACGCCGCAAGCCCCGTGCTGTCGAGACTGCGCCACCCCGCACATCGACACACCGAAGGACCGTTCTTGCACAGCGACCCGGGCCTGCAGCAGGCCCTGCCCACGCGGCACCTTGGTCAGTCCGCACCGCGCCATGAAGACGCGGCACTGCTGACCGGCCGCGGCCGTTTCGGCGACGACCTGGGCACCCCACCGGGCACGCTGCACGCCGCGGTGCTGCGCAGCCCGCATGCCCACGCCCGGCTGCTCGGGGTGGATACGGCCGCCGCGCTGGCCCTGCCCGGCGTGCAGGCGGTCCTGACCGGGCAGGACGTGCAGCGCTGGCAGCAGCCCTTCGTCGTCGGCGTGAAGGTGCCGATGCAGCACTTCGTTCTCGCCGTCGACAAGGTGCGTTATGCCGGCGAACCGGTGGCCGTGGTCGTCGCCCAGGACCGCTACATCGCCGAGGACGCGCTCGACCTGCTGCGCGCCGACTACGAGGCCCTGCCCGCGGTGGTGGACATCGAAGCCGCCTGTGAAGCCAGTGCTGCGCTGTTGCACGAGGCCGTCGGCAGCAACGTCGTCAGCGACCGCAGCTTCTGCTATGGCGAGCCCGACACCGCCTTCGCCGCGGCCGAGCGCCGGGTCGGCCTGACGGTGCACTACCCGCGCAACAGCTGCACGCCCATCGAGTGCGGCGTCGTCATCGCCGAATGCCTGCCCGGCGGCGAAGGCTATGAAGTCACCAGCAACTTCATGGGTCCGTTCAGCCTGCATTCGGTGATGGCCCTGGCGCTGGGCGTTGCGGCCAACAAGCTGCGCCACAAGCTGCCGCGCGACAGCGGCGGCAGCTTCGGCGTCAAGCAGTCGGTGCTGCCCTACGTGGTGTTGATGTGCCTGGCCTCGAAGAAGGCCGGCGGCGCGCCGGTGAAATGGGTCGAGGACCGGCTGGAACACCTGGCCGCAGCCACCTCGGCCACCGCGCGCCTGACGCACATCGAAGCCGCAGTGCAGGCCGACGGCCGCATCACCGCGCTGCGCTGGGACCAGCGCGACGATGTCGGCGCCTACCTGCGTGCGCCCGAACCGGCCACCTTCTACCGCATGCACGGCGCGCTGAGCGGGGCCTACGACATCGCCCACATCGCCGTGCGCAACCGCGTGGTGCTGACGAGCAAGACGCCCACCGGCCTGGTGCGCGGCTTCGGCGGGCCGCAGGTGTACTACGCGCTGGAACGGCTGATGGACCGCATCGCCGTCGAGCTGGGCATGGACCCGATCGCGCTGCGCCGGCGCAACTTCGTGCAGGCCGCACAGTTCCCGTACCACGCAGCGGCCGGTGCGGTGCTCGACTCCGGCGACTACGCACGCCTGGCCGATCTGGCGCTGTCCGCGGCGGCGAGCGCAGGGCTGCAGCAGCGCCAAGCCGAAGCGCGTGCCGCCGGGCGCCTGTACGGCATCGGCGTGGCCGCCATCGTCGAGCCGTCGGTCTCCAACATGGGCTACATCAGCACGGTGCTGACGGCCGAGCAGCGGGCCAAGGCCGGGCCGAAGAACGGCGCGATCGCCAGCGCCACCGTGGGCATCGACTTGCTCGGCGGCATCAACGTCGTCGTCGCCTCGGCGCCGGCCGGGCAGGGCCACATCACCGTCTGCGCGCAGGTGGTGGCCGATGTCTTCGGCCTGCAGCCGGGCCAGGTGGCCGTGAGCGTCGACTTCGACACCGCCAAGGACGCCTGGAGCGTGGCCGCCGGCAACTACAGCAGCCGCTTTGCCGGCGCCGTGGCCGGCACCGTGCATCTGGCCGCGATGAAGCTGCGCGACAAGCTCGCGCGCATCGCCGGTGCGCAGTTCGGCTGCGCGGCCGAAGCCGTTGGCTTCGAAGGCGGCAAGGTCTTCGACCCCGCCCAGCCGGCGCGGGCCCAGGCCTTCAGCCGCTTGGCCGCCGGCCCGCACTGGGCACCCGCGCTGCTGCCCGAAGGGGTGGAACCCGGTCTGCGCGAAACCGCCTTCTGGACGCCGCCCACGCTGACCGCCCCCGACGCGCAGGACCGCGTCAACACCAGCGCCTGCTACGGCTTCGTCTTCGACATCTGCGGCCTGGACGTGGACCCCGCCACCGGCCGCGTCACGGTCGACCGCTACATCACCGGCCACGACGCCGGCCGCATCCTGCACCCGGCCATGGCCGACGGGCAGATCCGCGGCGCTTTCGCCCAGGGTCTGGGCGCGGCGCTGATGGAGGAGTTCCGCTACGGCGCCGACGGCGGCTTCCAGAGCGGCACCTTTGCCGACTACCTGGTGCCCACCGCCTGCGAAGTGCCGGACCCGGTGATCGTGCACCTGCAGACGCCCAGCCCCTTCACGCCACTGGGCGCCAAGGGCATCGGCGAGGGCAACAACATGAGCACGCCGGTGTGCATCGCGAACGCCTTCGCCGATGCCCTGCGGCCGCTGAAGGACGTGGCCGACATCCGCCTGCCGCTGACGCCTTCGCGCGTGCTGGCGCTGATCGGTGCCGAAGAACCCGCGCCTCCAGCCGCCATGGCCGCGGCGATGGCAGCCGCACCGCCGCCCGCAGTGGCCGGCGGCTTGGCGCTGCAGGCACGCGGCCATGT
>CADEEN010000515.1 GCA_902826345.1 uncultured Burkholderiales bacterium
ACGATCACCGCGCCGGTCAGCGGCACGCGCTGGCTGAGCGTCAACTGGATGTCGCCGGTGCCCGGCGGCATGTCGACGATCAGGTAGTCGAGGTCTTGCCAGTTGGTCTGGCGCAGCAGTTGCTCCAGCGCTTGTGTGGCCATCGGGCCGCGCCAGATCATCGGGTTGTCGGTGTCGACGAGGAAGCCGATCGACATCACCTGCACGCCGAAGTTCTCCATCGGCTCCATGCTCTTGCCGTCGGTGCTCTCGGGGCGGCCTTCGATGCCCATCATCATCGGCTGGCTCGGGCCGTAGATGTCGGCGTCGAGGATGCCAACGCGCGCGCCCTCGGCGGCGAGCGCCAGTGCGAGGTTGCAGGCCGTCGTGCTCTTGCCGACACCGCCCTTGCCCGAGGCCACGGCGATCACGTTCTTGATCGTCGGCAGCAGCTGCACGCCGCGCTGCGCGGCATGGGCGACGATCTTGCTCGAGATGTTGACGCTGACGTTGTCCACCCCGGGCAGCGTCCGCACCGCGCCGATCAGCGCCTTGCGCAAGGTCGGCAACTGGCTCTTGGCGGGATAGCCGAGTTCGACGTCGAAGAAGACATCGCCGCCCTCGACCTTGAGGTTCTTGACCTGGCGCGTCGACACCATGTCCTTGCCGGTGTTCGGATCGACGACGGATTTCAGGGCTTCGGTGACGGTGGCTTCGGTGAGCGACATGGCAACAGGGACTCGGTGACAGCAAGAAATAACCGTCAGTCTAGCCGCCGCCTTGCCATCGCACGCGGCGCAGGGTCTGTCAGCCCAGGCCGAGCCACGGCAACAAGCGGCGTTTGCCGCTCGGCGTGATCTCGAGCGCGCGCTGGCCGCCACCGTCGCCGGTCTTGATGCGCTGGCGCAGCCAGTCCTCGGCGACGAAATGTTCGAACAGCTGGCGCGCCAGGCTGCCGGCCATGTGGTCGCGGCGCTCGGACCAATCGAGGCAGCCGTAGGCGAAGCGTTGGCCGGCGCGCGCAGGGGCAGCACTGAACCCGAGTTCGGCCAGCCAGGCGCGCCCGGCGTCGGTCAGCTCGACGCCACCGGCGCTCTCGCGCAATCGGTCTGCGGCTTGCAGTTGCTGCCACAGCGCCACGCCGAGCCGCCCGCCGACATGCCCGTAGCAGCAGCGCGCCTCGCGCAGACGCTGGCGCTGCGGATGCGCCCAGGCATGGTCGTGCGTTTCGCGCTCGGCCACCAGCGCCAACGCCTGCAGGGCATGCGCCACTTCGCCATCGGCAAGCCTGAAGTAGCGGTGACGACCGCGCGGCTCGCAGACCACGAGGCCGGCGCGCGTCAGCTTGTCCAGGTGCGCGCTGGCGGTGGACGGCTGCACGCCCGCGGCCGTGGCCAGCTCGCCAGCGCTCGCGTACTGGCCGTCGAGCAGGTAGGCCAGCATGCGCGAGCGCGCCGGGTCGGCGATCATCGACGCAACCCGCGCCAGCCGCGGCTCGTGTGCGTTCACGCCGAGGTGCCCGCAACACCCTCGCAGAACGTGCGCTCCTCGCGCAGGATGAAACGCTCGCGCTGCGCCCACTCGAAGTTCTCGCGGCCTTGCGGGTCGGCCTTCAACGTTGCGCGGTAAGTCTCATACGCGGCCAGGCTGTCGAACGAGATCAGCCCCCAGGCGATGTCGTTCGTGCCCTCGTGCGGCAGGAAGTAGCCGACGAGCCGGCCGCCGCAGCGCGGAATGATGCGGCCCCAGTTCTCGGCATAGCGACGGAAAGCGTCGCGCTGGAAGGGGTCGATCTGGTAGCGGATGAAACAGGTCAGGTTCATGGCGTTGTCCGGTCAATGGATGGATGGATGACGCAGTGTGCGCGCCGATGGCCCGCCGATGTTTCGCCGGACATCGAAACGTCGCCGCCTAAAATCAGCCGCATGCCGCGCAAGCTCTTCGTCACCACCGCCCTGCCCTACGCCAACGCGCCGTTTCACATCGGCCACATGATGGAGTACATCCAGGCCGACATCTGGGTGCGCTTTCAGCGCATGCAGGGCCACGAGGTGAAGTTCGTCTGCGCCGACGACGCGCATGGCGCGCCGATCATGATCGCGGCGGAGAAGGCGGGCAAGACGCCGCAGGCCTTCGTCGCTGAAGTGGCCGCCGGGCGCCAGCAGTACCTCGACGGCTTTCACATCGCCTTCGACAACTGGCACTCGACCGACGGCCCGGAGAACCACGAACTGGCGCAGGACATCTACCGTGCGCTGAGGAAGCAAGGCCTGATCGCCGAGCGCACGATCGAGCAGTTCTTCGATCCGGTGAAGTCGATGTTCCTGGCCGACCGGTACATCAAGGGCGAGTGCCCGAAGTGCGGCGCAAAAGACCAGTACGGCGACTCGTGCGAAGTCTGCGGCGCGGTCTATTCGCCGACCGAGCTGAAGCACCCGTACTCGGCGTTGACGGGCGCCACGCCGGTGCTGAAGTCGAGCGCGCACTACTTCTTTCAACTCAGCTCCGAACGCTGCATCGACTTCCTGCAAGCGTGGACATCGACGCCGGGCCGCTTGCAGCCCGAGGTGCTGAACAAGATCCGCGAGTGGTTCGCCACCGACGAAGCCGTCCACGTGACGCTCGCCGACGGCGACATCAGCCGCGACGCGCCGTACTGCGGCATCCGCATCCGAGACAC
>CADEEN010000516.1 GCA_902826345.1 uncultured Burkholderiales bacterium
GTACTCGCTGCAGGAGATGACGCAGGTCGATCTGCAGGCGATGGCGACGTACCTCAAGGCGCAGAGCGAGGTCAGGCCGGCCGAGCCGTGGATCGCGCCGCACGCGGCGTCGAAGGCCGAGGTCGGCGCGTTGATGAGCAGCGGCGCGACGATCTACAAGGACAAGTGCGCGTCGTGCCACATGGACAACGGCGAAGGCATCGCGCGCATCTATCCGCCGCTGGCCAACAACCAGGCGGTGCGCCTGCGCAACCCGATCAACGCCATCCGCATCGTCCTGAACGGCGGCTTCCCGCCGAGCACCGAGGGCAACCCGCGGCCCTACGGCATGCCGCCGTTTTATCAAGAGCTGTCGGACGAGCAGGTGGCCGCGGTGGTGACCTACATCCGCCAGTCGTGGGGCAACACGGCGCCGCCGGTGTGGTCGGTGGACGTCGGCAAGTCGCGCGGCGTGCCGGCGGATTGACGCGCACTCTCAAGAAAACGCCGGGCCCCAAGTTTTCTTCACCCCCTCGGGGGGCCTGATGCGCAGCGGCAGGATTGGGGGCGCTCAGTAGCGCACGCGCGGCCGGCCCGCGCCGTCGAGTTCGACCACGCTGCCGGCCTGCCACGACGGCCGGTCTTCGCTGTCGAAGCGCTTGCGGCTGCCGTCGCGCAGGGTGACGCGCGTCGTCCAGACCTTCGTGCGCTTGGCGCGCTTCTCGATCTCGATGCCGAGCAGGCCGCCGACGGCCGCACCTCCGACCGTGCCGACGGTGCTGTCGGTCGTTTTGTTGCCGACGACGCCGCCGGCCACCGCACCGCCGATGGCGCCGACGCCGTTGCCCTTGCCCTTGAGCGTCTCGCGCTTGACCGAGCTGACGACGGCGCAGTCGCTGCACAGCGACGACAGGCGAACGCCTTGCACCACGGACAGTGACTTGTCGGCGGCGGCGACGCCGACGTTGGCCAGCGCCAAGACGGCGCCGGCAAGGGCAAGACGAATGGATTTGTTCATCGCTGCTGTCTCCTTGGTGATCCCACCGGACAGCGGCAAACGATGTGCCCGAGACCCGCAGCGTTCAGCCGAGCAGCGGCGCCAGCGCGCGTTGCGCCGCTGCCTCGTCGAGCGCATTGCGCGCGGCCCAATCCTGCAACTGGTCTTGTCCGATCTGCCCGACGTTGAAGTACGCCGCGTCCGGGTGCGCGATGTAGAAGCCGGAGACGCTCGACGCCGGCGTCATCGCCAGGCTCTCCGTCAGCCCCATGCCGAGCTCGGCCACGCCGAGCGTGCGGAACAGCGCGCGCTTGGGTGTGTGATCGGGGCACGCGGGGTAGCCGGGTGCGGGGCGGATGCCGCGGTACTTCTCGGCGATCAGGTCATCGTTGGCCAGCGACTCGTCGGCCGCATAGCCCCAGAACTCGGTGCGCACGCGCTGGTGCAGTCGTTCGGCGAAGGCTTCGGCAAGGCGGTCGGCGAGCGCCTTCAACATGATGGCGCTGTAGTCGTCGTGGTCGGCGAGGAACTGCGCTTCCTTCTTTTCGACGCCGTGGATGCTGACGGCGAACATGCCGGCGTAGTCGTTGCTCTGCGGGCTCACGTAATCGGCGAGGCAGCGGTTGGGTCTTGCGACGCCATCGATCACCGGCCGCTCGGTCTGCAGGCGCAGGCCATGCCACGTCATCAGCGGCGTGCTGTTGCGGTATTCGTCGCTGAAGAACGCGATGTCGTCGTCGTGCATCTGCTGCGCGGCGTACAGGCCGATCGCGCCGTGCGCTTGCAGCCAGCGGCCCTCGATCACGCGCTGCAACAGGCGCTTGCCGTCGGACAGCACGCGCGTGGCTTCGGCGCCGACGACGTCGTCGCGCAGGATCTCCGGAAACCTGCCTGCGAGGTCCCAGGTCTGGAAGAACGGCGTCCAGTCGATGCAGGCCGCGATCTCGGCGAGGTCGTAGTTGCGAAAAGACCGGCGGCCGAGGAACTTGGGCTTGGTCGGCGTGTAGGCGGCCCAATCGATCGGTGTCTTGTTCTTGCGTGCCTGTTCGAGCGGCACGATCTTGGCCACCTTCTTGTTCGCGTGCTGCACGCGCACGCGCTCGTAGTCGGCCGTCATGTCGGTGATGAACTTGGCCGCACGCTCGTCGGAGAGCAGGTCGCTGCACACGCCGACGCTGCGCGACGCATCGGGCACGTAAACCACGGGCCCCTCGTAATGCGGCGCGATCTTGACGGCGGTGTGCACGCGGCTCGTCGTCGCGCCGCCGATCAACAGCGGAATCTTCTTCATGCGAAACCACTCGTCGCGCTGCATTTCGGCGGCCACGTGCTGCATCTCTTCCAGGCTCGGCGTGATCAGGCCGGACAGGCCGATGATGTCGGCGCCTTCGACCTTCGCCTTGGCCAGGATGTCCTGGCACGGCACCATCACGCCCATGTTGACGACCTCGAAGTTGTTGCACTGGAGGACGACGGTGACGATGTTCTTGCCGATGTCGTGCACGTCGCCCTTGACGGTGGCGATGACGATCTTGCCCTTGGCCCTGGCCTCGCCGCCGGCATCGACCAGCGCTTTCTTCTCCGCTTCGATGTAGGGCAGCAAATGCGCCACGGCCTGCTTCATCACGCGCGCCGACTTCACCACCTGCGGCAGGAACATCTTGCCGGCGCCG
>CADEEN010000517.1 GCA_902826345.1 uncultured Burkholderiales bacterium
ATGCCGTAGATGTGCGTCAGCCCGATCTCGGTGTGCTTGTGCGGCGGAATGTTGATACCGGCAATGCGTGCCATGTTGCTTCCTTGTCTTTAACCTTGACGCTGCTTGTGGCGCGGGTCGGTGCAGATCACGCGCACGACACGGTTGCGGCGGATGATCTTGCAGTTGCGGCACATTTTCTTGACTGATGCGGCGACTTTCATTCCTCTTTCTCCTTCACTTGGCGCGGAACACGATGCGTGCCCGCGTCAGGTCATACGGCGTCAACTCAACAGTGACCTTGTCCCCCGGCAGGATGCGGATGTAGTGCATGCGCATCTTTCCGGAGATGTGGCCCAGAACGATGTGCCCGTTTTCCAACTTCACGCGGAACGTGGCGTTGGGGAGGTTCTCCAGGATCTCCCCCTGCATCTGGATGGCATCGTCCTTCGACATTGTTCTTGTTCGACTTAGCTGGTCTTGAAATTGGCTTTCTTCAACAAGCTCTCGTACTGCTGGCTCATCACATAACTCTGCACCTGCGCCCAGAAATCCATCGTCACGACGACGATGATCAATAAAGAGGTGCCGCCAAAATAGAACGGCACGTTCCAGCGCAAGACCAAAAACTCGGGCAGCAAGCAGACCGCGGTGATGTACACGGCACCGGCCAGCGTCAAGCGGCCCAGGATGCGGTCGATGTACTTCGCGGTCTGGTCGCCCGGGCGGATGCCGGGAATGAAGGCGCCGCTCTTCTTCAGGTTGTCGGCCGTCTCCTTGCTGTTGAACACCAGCGCGGTGTAGAAGAAGCAGAAGAAGACGATCATCGCCGCGTAGAGCAGGATGTATATCGGCTGTCCCGGCGACAACGCGCCCGACAGATCCTTCAGCCAGCGCATGCCGTCGCCGGTGGCGAACCAGCCGACGGCGGTAGCCGGCAGCAGGATGATCGACGACGCGAAGATCGGCGGGATGACGCCGCTCATGTTGAGCTTGAGCGGCAGGTGCGACGACTGGCCGCCGTAGACCTTGTTGCCGACTTGCCGCTTGGCGTAGTTGACGAGGATCTTGCGCTGCCCGCGCTCGACGAAAACGACGAACCAAGTCACGGCGACAACGAGCACCGCGATGATCAGGAACGCGATCGTGCTCATCGCGCCGGTACGCACCAGCTCGAACAAGCCGGCGATCGCACTCGGCAACCCCGCAGCGATGCCGGCGAAGATGAGAATCGAGATGCCGTTGCCCAGGCCGCGCTCGGTGATCTGCTCGCCGAGCCACATCAGGAACATCGTGCCCGAGACCAGGCTCACGGCGGCGGTGAAGATGAAGCCGCTGCCCGGGTTGATGACGAGGCCGGGTGACTGCTGCAGCGCCGTGGCGATGCCGACGGCCTGGAAGATCGCCAGCACCAGCGTGCCGTAGCGCGTGTACTGCGTGATCTTGCGCCGGCCGGACTCGCCTTCCTTCTTCAGCGCCTCGAGCGAGGGCACGACGTAGGTCATCAACTGCATGATGATCGACGCCGAGATGTACGGCATGATGCCCAGCGCCAGCACCGAGAAGCGCTCCAGCGCGCCGCCGCTGAACATGTTGAACAGGTTCAGGATGCCGCCGCCCTGGCTGTCGAAGAGCTGCGCCATCTGGCCCGGGTCGATCCCCGGCACCGGAATGTGCGTGCCGATGCGATAGACCACGAGCGCGAGCAGCAAGAAGACGAGCCTGCGTCGCAGGTCGCCGAACTTGCCGCTTTTGGCGAGGGTGGTGGCGTTGGTGGCCAACTTCGTCCTTACTCGGAAATGCTGCCGCCGGCGGCTTCGATCGCGGCCTTGGCGCCTGCGGTGGCGCCAATCCCCTTGAGCGCGACCTTGGACTTGAGTTCACCGCTCTTGATGACCTTGACCGCCTTGATCATGTCGCGCACCAGACCGGCTTGCTTCAACGCCAGCATGTCCACTTCGGCGAGCGCGAGCTTTTGCAGATCGGCCAGCGTGATCTCCGCGTTGTACTTCAGCGCATGCGACTTGAAGCCGCGCTTGGGCAGGCGGCGCTGCATCGGCATCTGGCCGCCTTCGAAACCGACCTTGTGATACCCGCCGGCGCGGCTCTTCTGACCCTTGTGGCCGCGGCCCGCGGTCTTGCCCAGGCCTGAGCCGATGCCGCGGCCGACGCGGCGGCGCGGCTTCTTGCTGCCCTCTTGGGGCTTGATCGAGTTCAGGTTCATCACAGCACCAGTACGAGGTAGTCGACCTTGTTGATCATGCCGCGCACCGCCGGCGTGTCTTCGAGCGTTCGCGTGCTGTTGACCTTGCGCAGGCCCAGGCCACGCACCGTGTCGCGGTGCGATTGATGGGTGCCGGCGACGCTCTTGACGAGCTTGACGGTCAGCGTTTTTTTGTCAGCCATGTTCTTGCTCCTGCGCTCGCTCAGTTGAAGATGTCTTCAACCGACTTGCCGCGCTTGGCCGCCACTTCGGCCGGCGTGTTGCAGTGGCCGAGCGCGTTCAGCGTCGCGCGCACCATGTTGTACGGATTGGTCGAGCCCAGGCTCTTGGCGACGATGTCCTTGACGCCCATGACTTCGAAGACAGCGCGCATCGGTCCGCCGGCGATGATGCCGTCACCGGCCTTGGCCGGCGCCATCAGCACCTTGGCCGC
>CADEEN010000518.1 GCA_902826345.1 uncultured Burkholderiales bacterium
GGAAGCTGTCGAGGACGAGGTCGTTGGGGTTCGATGCGATTTGCAGTATTCGTCGCACCAACCTCTCGGGTTTGGGTGTACCGAAGCTGACATCGCCCCCGAAAAGCTCGTTGGCTTCCTTCTTCGACTCGTCTGTGTGGCCGACCTCCTCATGGCGCCACCAAGTCCAGGGTACAAGGCCTTGGACTTCGGAAAGGAACCGAATCACGCTTGGCTGAGCTGTCCCGTCTTTGCCCCAATGGATTCGGCCTTGCGCAAGCAGCTTGTCGAACTCGGGCTCGATCATCGACCAGCAACGACCTTCCGGCGGCCGATGCGTGGTGCCGTTGGGTGACGTGATCTCGTACATCTGGTTCGGGCGAAATCCCTGAGCTGTCATCGGCAGTCCACGCCAACGCTTGGCAGGATCGGTCTGCTTCGGGTCGTTGGGGTCTCGATAGATCTTCGCCTGATCTTCATCAAGCGGTATGAGATTGCGTGCTTGTTTGAACCGCTCTGGATTGGCCGCGTACACGTGCAAATAGTCGTGCACGTCGCCAATCGACTCTCGGTTCTCGCGTGAATATCGCTTCTGCCAAACGCAACTCGCAATGAAGTTCCCCCGCCCAAACACCTCGTCCATCACCACCTTGAGGTAATGCCCCTCGTTGTCGTCGATCGTCACCCAGATGCTGCCGTCCTCGTGCAGGAACTCGCGCAGCAGTTGCAGCCGCGGCAGCATCATCGTCAGCCAGGCCGAGTGCTCGAGGTTGTCGTCGTAATGCTCGAACGCGCTCTTGGTGTTGTACGGCGGGTCGATGAAGATGCACTTCACCCGGCCACGGTAGAACGGCAGCAGCGCGGCCAGCGCTTCGAGGTTGTCGCCCTGCACCAGCAGGTTGTCGCGCGCCAAAGCCGCCTCGCCGACGATGGCAGGCGCCGCCGCATGCGGCCGCAACACGCGCGTGGGCACGCGCGCAGCCAGGCGAAAAGCGTCTTCGCGGTTGAGCCAGTCGAGCGTGGGCATGCGGTGTGTGCGTGGTTCAGGCCAAGGGCAGGCCGGCGGCGACACGCGGTGTGTCGAACAAGGCTTCGCGGTTGAGTAGGTCGAGGTAGGCGGTGTAGCCGAAGACGCGGTTGCGCTTGAGGCCGGTCAGTTCGCGCACCAGGTCGATGCCTTGCAGCCGTTGCAGGGTCGTGCCCACCGTGGTGGGGCTTTGCTGCGTTTTGGCGCAGATGTGCGGGATGCTGCGCACCGGCCGGCGCGTCATCGAGTCGAACACCAGCATCGCGCTCGGTGCATGGCGGCCGAGGGCGACGATGCGCTTGCGATCGGCCGCGACCAGATCGGTCAGCGCGCGCGCCGTCTGCACGGCCTGCGTGGCCGCATGGGTGACGGCATCGGCGAAGAAGCCAAGCCATGACTCCCAGTCGCCGCTCTTTCGCACCTGCGACAGCAGCTCGTAGTAGCGGGCCCGGTGCACCTTGAAGTACAGGCTCAGATAGAGCAGCGGTTGCTGCAGCAGGCCTTCGTGCATCAGCAGCAGCGGGATCAGCAAGCGGCCGACGCGCCCGTTGCCGTCGAGGAAGGGGTGGATGGTTTCGAACTGCAGGTGCGCCAGCGCGGCCTTGACCAACGGCGGGTGGCGCTCTGGGATGTCGTTGATGAAACGTTCGAGATCGGCGATGCAGGGCTCGACGAACGGCGGTGGCGGCGGCACCAGCTCGGCTGACGTGGGCGTGAGGCCGCCGACCCAGTTCTGCACGCGGCGAAACTCACCGGGCGCCTTGCCTGCTCCGCGGCCGGAGCGCATCAGCTCGGCATGCAGCTCACGCATCAGGCGCGACGAGATCGGCAACCCTTCAGCCAGCCGGCGCATGCCGTGGTTCAAGGCGGCGACATAGCGGGAAACCTCGGAGACATCGTCGATAGGCACTCCCGGGGCGCCGTCCTCCTCGAACAGCAGCAGGTCCGACAGCGACGAGCGCGTGCCTTCGATCTGCGACGACAGCACCGCCTCCTTGCGCACATAGCTGTAGAGGAAGGTCTGCGCGTCGGGCAGCAGGGTGGTCAGACTGTCGAGCCGGCCAATCGCGACGTGGGCATCATCCAGGCGCTGTTGCAGCGCGGCATCCGCCGCCAGCGGCGGGCGCGGCGGCAAGGGCTCAGGCACGAAGCCTTGGCAGGCCATGCCGGCAGCGACGGTGGGCTCGAACCGGCCGGTGGGCGTGCGATGCATGGAAAGCCGCCGAAGTTGGAATAGGCGGCGATGCTAGTCCAAAAACAAGGCGAATTTGGAATTGCGCCCCGCCTAATTTCAACTTACTTGAACATGCAGCTGCCCTACCGTCAGTTCACTCGACCGCCTTCACCATGTCCTCGACCACCTTCTTCGCATCGCCAAAGACCATCATCGTCTTGTCCATGTAGAACAGCTCGTTGTCGAGGCCGGCGTAGCCCGCCGCCATCGAGCGCTTGTTGACGATCACGGTCTTGGCCTTGTAGGCCTCCAGGATCGGCATGCCGTAGATCGGGCTGCCCTTGGTCATCGCCGCTGGGTTCACGACGTCGTTGGCGCCGAGGATGATGGCCACGTCCACCTGGCCGAACTCGCCGTTGATGTCTTCCATCTCGAAGACCTGGTCGTACGGCAC
>CADEEN010000519.1 GCA_902826345.1 uncultured Burkholderiales bacterium
GCGAGTGCGCAGGACGTGAGCTGTGGTCTTCGAGCTCTCTGGTCATGTCCCCGCGAGGCGACTGCCCGTACATCGCTCTGCCGGTGTTCCTGTCGCGGGCGTTTCGGCACACCTCGATCTACGTGCGCAAGGAACGCATCAGGAGGCCCGAGGACCTGCAGGGCAAACGCATCGGCGTGCCCGAATACCAGCTCACCGCCAACGTCTGGGCGCGTGCGATCCTGGACGACGACTTCGGCGTCAAGCCGTCGGATGTGACCTGGGTGCGCGGCGGCATCGACACGCCTGGGCGGCCGGAGAAGATCGCGCTGCAACTGCCGGCCGACGTTCGCATCGAGCCCGCGCCCGAGGGAGCGACGATCTCCGAGTTGCTCGACCGCGGCGAGATCGACGGCTTCATCGGCCCGCGTCCGCCGAGCCGCCACGTGCTGCAGAACAACCCGCACATCGGCTGGTTGTTCGACGACCCGACCGCAGTGGCGAAGGACTACCACCGCCGCACCGGCATCTTCCCGATCATGCACGTGGCCGCGATCCGCAAGGAACTCGCCGCGTTGCATCCGTGGCTTCCGGCCGCCGTGTGCAAGGCCTTCACGCAGGCCAAGGCCGCGGCGCTGGACGCGTTGGCCGATACCTCGGCCACCAAGGTGACGCTGCCTTTCGTCGAAGAGCAGTTGAAGGCGGCGCGCGCGACGATGGGCGAGGACTACTGGTCCTACGGCGTCGCGGCGGCACGCAAGACGCTCGAAGCCTTCGTGCGCCATCACCATGCGCAAGGACTGTCGCCGCGGCGGGTGGCGGTGGAAGAACTGTTCCACCCCGCCACCTACGAGACCTACAGCATCTGAAAAGAGGATCGCAATCATGTCGGACGTGCGATGGGGCATTCTGGGCGCCGCGAAGTTCGCGCGCGAGTACATGGGCCCGGCGCTGACGCTGGCGCCCGGCGGCCAGCTGGTGGCACTGGCCACGTCGGATGCGAACAAGGCGGCGCCGTTTCGCGTCTTCGCGCCCGGCTTGCGCGTGCACGACGGCTACGACGCGCTGCTTGCCGACTCCGACATCGACGCCGTCTACATCCCGCTGCCGAACCGGCTTCACGTCGAGTGGAGCCTGAAGGCGATGCGCGCCGGCAAGCATGTGCTGTGCGAAAAACCGATGGCGATGCAGGCCGGCGACTTCGACGACCTGATCGCGGCGCGCGACGAAGCCAAGGTGCTGGCGGCCGAAGCCTTCATGATCGTGCACCACCCGCAATGGCAGCGCGCGCGCCAGTTGCTGGCCGAGGGCGCCGTCGGCCGGCTGTGGCGCATCGACGCCGCGTTCTCTTTCAACAACCGCGACGCGGGCAACATCCGCAACCAGGCCGATATGGGCGGCGGCGGCCTGCGCGACATCGGCGTGTACGTGATGGGCGGCGCCCGCTTCGTCACCGGCCTCGAAGCCACCGACGTGCAGGCACGCATCGAGTGGGACAACGGCGTCGATGTCTACGCCGTGATCAGCGCGCGATTCGGCGATGCCGACTACGCCGCCTTCACGTCGATCCGAATGCACCCGCGGCAGGAGATCACCTTCCACGGCGACGAGGCTGTTCTGCGTTTGCCGGTGCCGTTCAACGCCCGCGTCTTCGGCGAAGCGCGGCTGGAGTTGCAGCGCGGCATGCAGACCACCATCGAACGCTGGCCGGCCGTGAACCAGTACGAGCTGCAGGCCGCCGCGTTCAATCGCGTGGTGCGCGAGGGCGGCGACTATCCGTGCCCGCTGGAGTTCTCGCGCGGCACGCAGGCGATGATGGATGCGGCGTTCGCCAGCGCCGCGTGACGGCGGCCGCGCTCGGGCCCGCTACGTCGCGCGGACCGCGTCCGCACGAACCGCATGCTGCGCGGCGCGCGCGAGGATGACCTGCGCGACGATCTTGCTGGCTGGCAGCAGCGTATGCACGACCGGCAGGCGCACGGCATCAGCGATCCACTCGGCGCTGACCTCGGAGACGGACACCACCGCGTCGTTCGGCTCACCGCCGAACGGACCGCGCTTGTGCATCACGCCACGTACTCCGGCAATGCTGGTTGTCGGCGTGCAGACGCGACCGACCTCGGCCATGCGCAACGGCGACGCCAGCACCTGGCCGCAATCGCCCGTCAGCAGCCGAAAGATCGGATTGCGAGAAAAGCGCTGCGCCAGACGCGCGGCGCCCACAGGAGAGCCGAGAAGAAAGACATGGCGCGGCGGCGCCACCTCGGCGGGCAGCTCGTTGAGCGCAGCCCTCAGCAACACGCCCCCCAGAGAGTGGCCAACCACCACGTAGTCTCCTCGCGCTGCGGCCTTGCCGATGGCCACCACCAGCCGCTGCTTGATGCGAGCAAAGCTCTCGATCGAAGCGAGGTAGCCGAAGGTGCTGGTGGTCATGCCGCCGCGCCGAAGATGCCAGAGCAGCGGCAGACCAGACAAAGGGGTGCGGCCCATGCCGTGGACGAAAAGTGAATGCATGGGTCTTGAGGCCTACGTTGGAGATGGTCGACCGGCTTGCTTCAGGATGCCGAAGCACACGCATTTTCAGCAGCTACTTCGCGCTGATCACATCCCCTCGCACCGCAGGCTTCCCACGC
>CADEEN010000520.1 GCA_902826345.1 uncultured Burkholderiales bacterium
GTCGGAAGGTAGCCGGCGAAGGCGAAGCGCTGGCCGTCGAGGCCGCTGGCGGCCAGCGCCAGCATCAACGAACTCGCGCCGGCCAGCGGCCAGACGCGCACGCCCGCTGCATGCGCCGCAGCGACGAGCAGCGCACCCGGGTCGGCGACGGCGGGCAGCCCGGCGTCGCTGATCAGGCCGATGTCGTGGCCTCGCAGCGTCGGCGCGAGCAGGGCGTCGAGCGCTCGCGAATCGGGCACTGCCGCGCGGCCTTTCGGCGGGCGAGGCAGCTCGTGGATGTCGATCGACTGCAACGGCAGCGCCAGCGGCGTGTGCTGGGCAACACGCTTCAGAAACACGCGCGCCATCTTGGCGTCTTCGGCCACCCAATGCGTCAGCCGTGCCGCCTCGGCGACGACCTGCGCGCCGAGCCGTTGCGCCAACGGCGGCGCGTGCGCAGTGCCCAGGTCGAGCGTGTTCGGCACGAGCACCAGACTACCGCGGGTCTCGTGGTGCTTCGTCATGCGCCGAGCGGATCGAGCCCAGCCTCGCGCAGCAGCGCGCAGGCGCGGATCAGCGGCAGGCCGACCAGCGCCGTCGGATCGTCGGAGTCGATGCGTTCGAGCAGCGCGACGCCGAGGGCTTCGCTCTTGGCGCTGCCGGCGCAGTCGTACGGTGTGTCGAGTCGCAGGTAACGCTCGATCTCGTCCGCGCCGAGGCGGCGAAAGACGACCGTCACCGGCGCCAGCAGCGCGCGTTCGAAACCGCGGTCGCGCCGCACCACCGCCACCGCGGTGTGAAAGACCACGCGCTGGCCGCTCATCTGCTGCAGTTGCTCGGTCGCGCGTACATGGCTGCCCGGTTTGCCGATCGCGCAGCCATCGAGTTCGGCCACCTGGTCGCTGCCGATGACGACGGCGTCGCCGGCCGACGCTGCCGCCGCATTGGCCTTGGCCAGCGCCAGGCGAAGCGCCAGCGCGGCCGCTGACTCGCCGGCCAACGGGGTTTCGTCGACGCCGGGTGACAACACGTCGAAGGGCAGGCGCAAACGCGCCAGCAGTTCGCGCCTGTAAACCGACGTCGAGGCAAGGATCAGGCGTGGCGCGGTCATGGCTGATTGTCACGGACATGCGCCGTAAACTGCCCGCATGACGACCCCGGCGCACGATCCTCGGCGGCTCGATGTGGCTGCGGCCGCCGCCGCGGGCGCCGAGTTGGCCGGCCGTTGGCCGCAGTCCGAGCTGACGCGGCTGATCGACGGCACGGTCGGCGAGGTCGACGAGCCGGTCGTGTGGTCGGCGCGCTTCGAGCAGCGCCGCGAACTCGGCGCCGCGCCGCAGCCGGGGCTGCGGTTGCAGGCGCAGGCCCGCGTCGCGCGCGAATGTCAGCGCTGCCTGCAGCCGCTGTTGCTGGCGCTCGGTGTGGACCGGGCGTTTCGCTTTGCGCCGACCGAAGACGAGGCAGCGGCGCAAGACGCCGACAGCGAAGACGACGTGCTCGTGTCGTCGCGCCATTTCGATCTGCGCGAGCTGATCGAGGACGAGTTGCTGCTGGCGTTGCCGATCGTGCCGATGCACGACGAATGCCCGGCGCCGCCGGTGTCGCCGGAGCAGGCACCGGCCGCCGAAGACGCCGCGCCGCATCCCTTTGCCGCGCTGGCGGCGTTGAAACGCGGAACCGAGCCGTGAGGCGGTCGCCGCTGCTATACTGCGCGGCTTTTCGCGGGGCATGCGCCCAGCCGGTTGGCCCGGCTGACCCAAGCATCGGCTCGTCCGGCACACCCCGATTCACCGCAACACCGACGCTTCCGGCAGGGCCAGCCCCCGCTTTGGCCCGCCCTGAAGGAGATTCTCATGGCCGTTCAGCAGAACAAGAAGTCACCGTCCAAGCGCGGCATGCACCGCTCGCACAACGCGCTGGACACGCCCGGCACGGCCGTCGAGCCGACCACCGGCGAAACGCATCTGCGCCACCACATCAGCCCGACGGGCTTCTACCGTGGCCGCAAGGTGCTGAAGACCAAGGCCGACGCCTGAACGGCGTCGCAGCGACAGCGTCTTCCCGCGTCAGGCTGCCGCAACGCCGCGCCTGACGACCGCCTTGCACTCCGCGCTGCCCCCTTTGCCGCTGGTGCGGCTGTCGGTCGATGCGATGGGCGGCGACCATGGCCCGCAGGTCACGCTGCCGGCGTGCAAGGCCTTCCTCGACAAACACCCACAAGCCGAGTTGGTGATCGTCGGCCTGGCCGATGCCGTGGCGCCGGCGCGCGCCTGGCCGCGCACGCGCGTCATCGCCTGCAGCGAGGTCGTGACGATGGACGACGCCGTCGAAGTGGCGCTGCGGCGCAAGAAGGACTCGTCGATGCGTGTGGCCATCACGCAGCTCAAGCCCGACGTTGCCGCCGAGCCGGCGCATGCTTGCATCTCGGCCGGCAACACCGGCGCGCTGATGGCGGTGGCGCGTTATCTGCTCAAGACGATGGACGGCATCGACCGCCCGGCGATCGCCACCGTGCTGCCGAATCGGCTCGATGGTTTCACCACCGTGCTCGATCTCGGCGCGAATGTCGATTGCACGCCGGAGCACCTGCTGCAGTTCGCCGTCATGGGCAGCGCGCTCGTCTCGGCCGT
>CADEEN010000521.1 GCA_902826345.1 uncultured Burkholderiales bacterium
GAGCCGGAGTTCCCGGTGCGCGGACGCGGCTACCTCAAAAGCATCGCCGACATCGAGAGTATCGTGCTAAAGGCGCAGGGTGGCACGCCCGTGCTCATCAGGGACGTGGCGCGCGTCGAGTTGGCGCCCGACGAACGCCGCGGCATCACCGAACTCAACGGCGAGGGCGAAGTCGTCTCCGGCATCGCCATCCAGCGCTATGGCCAGAATGCGCTCTCGGTCATCGCCAGCATCAAGGAGCGCCTCGCCGAAATTGCCGGCAGCCTGCCGAAGGGCACCGAGATCGTGCCCGTCTATGATCGCTCCGACCTGATCAACCGCGCAATCACCACGCTCAAGGTCACGCTTATCGAGGAAAGCGCCATCGTCGCGTTAGTTTGCTTCGTGTTTCTGCTGCATGCGCGCAGCGCGCTTGTCGCCATTATCACGCTGCCGCTGGGTATTCTCATCGCCTACACCTGCATGTGGGCGCTCGGCATTTCCTCGAACATCATGAGCCTCGGCGGCATCGCCATCGCCATCGGCGCCATGATCGACGCCGCGATCGTCATGATCGAGAACGCGCACAAGCATCTGGAGCGCGCCCCCCCGGACAAGCCGCGCACCGAGGTGCTGATCGAGGCGGCGAGCGAGGTCGGGCCGTCGCTGTTCTTCTCGCTCCTCATCATCACCGTCTCGTTCCTGCCGATCTTCGCATTGGAGGCGCAGGAAGGATTGCTGTTCAAGCCGCTCGCCTGGACCAAGACGTTCGCCATGGCGGCGGCGGCACTGCTCTCGATCACAGTCGTGCCCGCGCTGATGGTGATTTTCATACGCGGCCGCATCATTCCGGAGCACAAGAACCCAATCAATCGGTTCCTGATCTGGCTCTACCGGCCGATCATCCACGGCGTTCTGAACGCCAGAGTGCTCACCGTCTCAGTCGCGCTCATCATTCTGGCCGGCAGTATCTGGCCTGCAACCAAACTCGGATCTGAGTTCATGCCCACCCTCAACGAGGGCACGATCATGTATATGCCGACCACACTGCCCGGGCTCTCAATCACCCAGTCGGCGGAGCTGCTGCAGATCCAGAACCGCATCATCAAGACCTTTCCCGAGGTCGAGAGCGTGTTCGGCAAGGCGGGGCGCGCCGCAACCGCGACCGATCCCGCACCGACCGAGATGTTCGAGACGGTGATCAATCTGAAGCCGCCAGAGGACTGGCGGCCGGGCGTCACTATCGACAGTCTGATCCAGGAGATGGACGGGGCGCTGCAGTTCCCCGGCGTCTCGAACGCCTGGACGATGCCGATCAAGGCGCGCATCGACATGCTGGCGACCGGCATCCGCACGCCCGTCGGCGTCAAAGTGATCGGTCAGGACCTCAACGTCATCGAGAAACTCGCACGTGAGATCGAGGCGGCGATCAAGTCGGTGCCGGGGACGTCGAGCGCCTTCGCCGAGCGCATCATCGGCGGCTACTACCTCGACATCGAGCCGGACCGGCGCGAGCTTGCCCGCTATGGCCTGATGATGGGCGATGTACAGCAGGTGGTGTCTTCCGCGATCGGGGCCGAGACGGTGACAACGACCGTCGAAGGCCGCGAGCGATATGGCGTCTCTGTCCGCTATCCCCGTGACGTGCGCTCCGATCCGCAGGCGATCGCTAGCGAGGTTCTGGTGCCGCTGCCCAACGGGGCGTCGATACCGCTGGGGCAGGTGGCGAAGGTGACGCTGGTGCGGGGTCCCGGAGGCATCCGTACGGAGAATGCCCAACTCGCCGCCTACATCTTCGTCGATGCGCGTGAGCGCGACCTCGGCAGCTACGTCGCCGACGCAAAGAAGGCTGTCGCCGCCTCGGTCGAGTTCCCGCCGGGCTACTATGCCGTCTGGAGTGGGCAGTTCGAGTTCTACGAGCGAGCAAAGAAGCGCCTCGCTGTCGTGGTGCCGCTGACGCTTCTGATCATCCTCTTGCTGCTCTACCTGAATTTCCGGCGGATGACCGAGACGCTGATCGTCATGCTGTCACTGCCCTTCGCGCTCGTCGGCGGCCTCTGGCTGATGTGGTGGATGGGCTTCAACCTGTCAGTCGCTGTTGCCGTCGGGTTCATTGCGCTCGCGGGCGTCGCCGCCGAAACCGGCGTCATCATGCTGATCTACCTTGATCATGCCTGGGAGAGCCAGAAGCGCAAAGCCGTCGCCGAATGTCGCGCCGTCACGCGTGCCGATCTGACGGTAGCCATCATGGAAGGCGCCGTTGAGCGCGTGCGCCCGAAGATGATGACCGTCATTGCCATCATGGCGGGCCTCGTGCCGATCCTGTGGAGCCACGGCACCGGCTCCGAGGTGATGCAGCGCATCGCCGTGCCGATGATCGGGGGAATGGTGTCCTCGACCGTGCTGACGCTTGTCGTCATCCCGGCGATCTATGCCATGGTGAAGGGCGCCAAAGTAGGCAATGCAGAAGTATTGCCGCGCAAGACGTCGAGCATTGCTCCTTCACGCGCCGTAACGACGAGCCCAACGGGTTGATGTTGTGCAATTCCCAATGTCACATCGCGGTCCACATTGGCTGCCACGACCGATGTTCGGTTATGCATCGATAAGCTGCTAAACATGGCT
>CADEEN010000522.1 GCA_902826345.1 uncultured Burkholderiales bacterium
GACCGTCCTCAGCACACCGACTCGCCAGGAATCGCGGCGCGGCTGCCCAGCCGGGCCTGTAGCCAATGGCGTCCACCGGGCGCTCACACCCCCAGCAGCGCCTCCAACGCCTGCTCCCGCACCCCGAAGAACCGCTTCAACTCATCGATCTGCGCCAGCACCGCCGCGCGCGCGGATTCCGACAAGGGCTGCAAGCGCTTGACCGCCAGGATCATTTTGTTTTTCGCCGTGTGTTCGAGCGACACGAACTCGAACACCTGGGCGTCGTAGCCGGCGGCTTGCAGCAGCAGGGCGCGCAGGCTGTCGGTGAGCATTTCAGCTTGCTGTTCCGCATGGATGCCATGCTGGAACACGCTGCGCAGCGGATGCGGGCTGAGCAGTTGCGGGCGCAGTTGTTTATGGCAGCAGGGGCTGCACACGATCAGCTCGGCGCCGGCGCGGATGCCGAGGTGGATGGCGTGGTCGGTGGCGGTGTCGCAGGCGTGCAGCGCGATCATCACGTCCATCGGTTCATGCGGCCAGGCTTGCACATCGCCTTGCGCCAAGGCCATGCCTTGCAAGCCGAGATCGGCCACGATGCGCCGGCCTTGCTCCACCAGATCGGCGCGCAGCTCGACCCCGGTGACCTGCGGCTGCACGCCTTTGCCGTGTTGCAGCCAATCGTGGACCGCGAACGTGAGATAGGCCTTGCCGGCGCCGAAGTCCACCACGCGGATCGTCGGGCCGTTTTTCAGGCGCGAGCGGTCGATGGCGTGCGCCACGATCTCGACGAACTTGTTGATCTGCTTCCACTTGCGCGCCATCGCCGGCACTAGCTGGTGCTCGGGTGTGGTGATGCCCAAGGCGGTGAGAAAGGGGCGGCGCTGATCGATCCAGCGCTGTTTGGCGCGGTCGTGCGCGGTGGTGGGCGGTGACAGCGCGTCGGCGCTGTCGCCACTTGGCGTGAACATGTGCTCGGTGAGGTGACCGGCGTCGCCGCGTCCCTTCTTGCCGAGCTTCAATTGCAACTCGGCCGTGGTGGTGAAGAGGTGCGCGTTGCGAAACACATCGCCCACCAGCTCGTCCACCCGCACCAGTCCCGCGGCGGCGGGCAGGTTCTTGGTGACGTCGCGCGTGGCGTGGCTGTCGACAAAGCAGAGCGTGGGCTGGCCCTTGAGCACGATGGGCCGCACTGTGGTGCGCAGCACCCCGTGCTCTGCGCCATGCGGGCGCGACAGCACCAGCCGGTGCCACTGGCCCAGGGCCTGCGCCTGGGCCAGGCGGTGGAGAAACTGTTGTCGCGGCGTCGGTCGGTCGGATGGGTTCACGCGCTGATTGTCGGCGCAGCGGCTCCGCTCTTCCGCTCTTCAGATCCGGGTCGCCTTCACCAGCAGCAGCGGCACCGGGCTCATGCGGATCACGCGTTCGGCGTCGCTGCCGATCAGGGCATGTTCGATGCCGCGCCGGCCGTGCGTGCCCATGACGATCAGGTCGCACTGGTGCTCGCGGGCCTGATCGACGATGAAGTCGCAGACGCGCGCCGCGGCGGCGTCTTCGAGATGCGCTTCACTGGCCACACCGGCGGCTTTGGCGGCATCGTGCGCGCGTTCGAGCACCTGCTGGCCGTGCGTGCGCAGGTCGGTCGTGATCAGCTCCCAGGTCGTCGCCGTGGCCATCTCCATCATCATCGGGTAGACCTCGACGACGTGCAGCAGCACGAGGCTCGAATCGAATGCCTTGGCCAGGCCGAGGGCTTCCTGCAAGCCGCGCTGGGCCGTGTCGCTGCCGTCGAGGGGCACGAGGATGCGGCGGTACATGACAAGCTCCTGACGATCGGATGCGCCATGCTGCGCGTTGATCGGCGCCGTGCATTGATGCCGCGCAATTCAGCGGGCGAGGCCGCCTCCTGCTCCAGATCACTGCATGCCGAGGCTGACGAAGCCGAGGTGGCGATTGCCGCGAGGCGCGACGGCCTTTCAGTCCAATCCTTGCCCCGGTTCAAGGATCGCGCCGCACGGGCAAAGCACAGTGGCAGCGATGCCGACGAAAGACCTGCCGCCCCAGCGCGATGAGTGCCTCGACGTGAGGACGGTTGCGCTATGGCACCGGCTCGATGCCGCGCTCGCCGCAGTCGATCGGCTCGCCCCAGGCGCCGCGCTCGAACTGATCGCCGACATCGACCCCTGGCCGCTGCGCCAGTACTTCGAGGCGACGCGCCGCATCGCCTTCGGCTGGCAATACCTCGAGAGCGGGCCGAAGACCTGGCGCGTGCGCATCAGCCGGCCTGCGGGATGAACGCATGACGAACCGCAAGATCAGGCTGAGCGACGTGCGTGTCAGCATCGCGGCGACGCCATCACCGCCATCACCGCCAGCGCAGCCCGCGGCGCGTTGGCGCGCCGCGCGCCTGCTCAGCGCGCCGCACCGACTGGCCTTCTTCGCCGGCGCTGTCGGCCTGGCGGTGACGGCGCTGTGGTGGCTGGCGATGCTCGGCGCGCGTGCGCTGGGTTGGGCCGTGCCCTGGGCCGTGGTGCCCGGCGCCGCGCAGGGCCTGACGCTGTCGCTGTCCTTCATGCCGCTGTTCATGGCGGGCTTTCTCTTCACCGCGGGCACGCGCTGGCTCG
>CADEEN010000523.1 GCA_902826345.1 uncultured Burkholderiales bacterium
CAGAGCGTCTCGCACTGGATCCTGTCGCACGGCGCTCTGGCGTTGATGGTGCCCACCCTTGGCTACGACGCCGAGGTGTCGCGGCGCAAGATCAGCGTGCGCGAAGTGGTCGAGGGGCTCGATGGCCTGGTGCTGCAAGGCGGCGCCGACGTCAGCCCGAAGCTCTACGGCCAGCAGCCGCAACGCGCCGAGTGGGCCGGCGACCCGGTGCGCGACCGCTACGAGTTCGAGTTGATCGAGGGCTTCCTGGCGCGCGGCAAACCCATCCTCGGCATCTGCCGTGGCTGCCAACTGCTCAACGTGTCGTTCGGCGGCACGCTGGTGCAGGACCTGCCGTCGATGCGCCCGCAGGCCGGCATGCACGTCGATGCCGAGCTGTACGACGAACTGGCGCACGGCATCGTGCTCGAGCCGGGCTCGCGGCTGGCGAGCCTGTATCCGCAGGCGGTCGTGCCGATCGTCAACAGCATCCATCACCAGGCCATCGATCGGCTCGGCGGTGACTTGGTGGTCGAAGCGCGCAGCACCGACGATGGCGTGATCGAAGCCATCCGCGCGACCGGATCGACGCCGGTGTTCGCTGTGCAGTGGCACCCGGAGTTCCAGCGCGGCCGGGTCGATCGGCTGGATCCGGATCCGATCATGGCGGACTTCCTGCACATGGCGCGTGAGCGCATGGCCTGAGCGGCGTTGCCCTAGACTCGCGACCCATGAAAAACGAGGCCAAGGCGAAGAGGGTGCGCCCGAAGGCAAAGGTCGTAGCAGAAGCACCGACGCTGGATGCGCCGGCCCGTGTGCTGCGGCAGTTCCGCATCGTCTTCAACGCCGTCAAGACGCACTTTCAACAGGTCGAACGCAAGGCCGGCTTGGGCGGCGCGCAGGTTTGGGCGCTGTCGGTGATTCGCGATCGCGGCGGCATCGGCGTCAATGAACTCGCCAACGCACTGAACGTGCGCCAGCCCACGGCCAGCAACCTGGTGCGCAACCTGGCGCAGCAGCAGCTGATCGAAGTCCGGCGCGAGGGCGCCGATCGGCGCGCGGTGCAACTGCACGTGCTGCCCGAAGGCCGCAAGGTGCTGCGGCGCGCTCCGGGTCCGGCGGCCGGGGTGTTGCCCGAAGCGCTGGCGTCGCTCGATGCCGCATCGCTGCGCCGCCTCGAAGCCGACCTGGACAAGTTGCTGCGCGTGCTCGGCGCCGACGAGCGCGCCGGCACGATTCCGCTGGCGCAGCTGTAGCGCGCAGCGCCTCACGCCGCTCGCACCACGCGCCCTTCGATGCGCGCCTCGATGCGCTCGCGCAGGCGCCAACGCGCGGCGTCGCCGAGCATCTGTCCGGCCCAGCGATAGACGTTGTGCTCGCTGACGACCGAGCGCAGGCTGCCCATGCGTTCGCGCTGTTCCTCCGCCGACATCGCCAGCGCCCGCTGCAACGCGTCGGCGGTCTCCTCGACGTGATAAGGATTCACGATCAGGGCTTCGCGCAACTCGCGCGCCGCGCCGGCGAAGCGGCTGAGCACGAGCACGCCCTGCTCGTCGTCGCGCGCGGCGATGTATTCCTTGGAGACCAGGTTCATGCCGTCGTGCAGGCTCGTCACCACGCAGACGTCGGCCGCGCGATAGAAACGCAGCAGGGCGTCGTGCTCGTGGTGCTCGGCCAGCAGGCGCACCGGTTGCCAGTCGTCGTCGCCGAAGCGCGCGTTGATGCGCTCGACCATGTCAGCCACGCGCTGCGTGAAGCTGCGGTATTCGTCGAGCGCGCTGCGCGTGGGCGCAGCGATCTGCACCAGGGTGAAATCGCCGATGCGTTCAGGGTGTTTTTCGAGCAACCTCTCGACCGCATTCAGGCGCTCGAGGATGCCCTTGGTGTAGTCGAAGCGATCCACCCCGAGCACGATGCGCTGCGGCGCGGCCAGCCCGAGCAGCGCCCGCACGCGCGCCCGGCACGACTCGATGCCCGGCCACTGCGCCGACTCCTCTTCGGTCGGCCACGCGATCGAGATCGGATAGCTCTCGACGTGCGTATCGGCCGCAAGGTGGGTGATGACGGAGTGCTCGTGATCGATGCGCGCTTCCAGGTATCGATCGACGGCTTCGATGAAGTTCTTGCAGTGGTAGCGGGTGTGAAAGCCCAGGATCGAACTGCCCAGCAGGCCCTGCAGGATTTCGCGCTGCCACGGGCAGATGCCGAACGATTCCGGGTTCGGCCACGGGATGTGCCAGAAGGTCAGGATCGTGGCCTTGGGCAGGCGCTCGCGCAGCAATGCCGGCAGCAGCGCGAAGTGGTAGTCGTGGACCAGGATCACCGGGTCCTCGGTGCGCGCCTCGGCCGCCACCGTGTCGGCAAAGCGCCGGTTGACCGCGCGGTAGTGCTGCCAATCGGACTCGCGGAACACCGGCCGCACATGCGCCACGTGGCACAGCGGCCACAAGCCCTCGTTGGCGAAGCCGTAGTAGTAGCCCTGCTCCTCCTGCGGCGTCAGCCAGACGCGGCGCAAGGCATAGCGCGGGTCGCCGGGCGGCACCATGACGCGGTCGTTCGCATCGACCGCGTCGCGGTCGGCGCTGCCGCTGCCGTGCGCCACCCAGGTGCCGGAGCA
>CADEEN010000524.1 GCA_902826345.1 uncultured Burkholderiales bacterium
CGATGCGCTCCATGACGAAGAACGGCCGCTCCAGCCACTGCGCGTCGGTCTCGAGAAACATCGGTCGCGGCACCGGTACCGGCGAATCGGCGAACGAGCGGTAGAAGCCGAACTCCAGCCGCCGGTCGGAATCCTCCACCAACCCGGCCTCCGGATCGCGGCGCACGATGACGCCCTGCTCGCGCCGCTTGCCGACACTGTCCAACCAGCGCAGGTCGACCGCCCAGGTCTCGCACGACGCGCCACCCGGAATGCGATGGCTGTGCGTCACCTCGACGTCGTGCGCGTCGTGCAAACGGGCGGCGAAGTAGCGGACGAGTGCAGCTTCGAAGGACATGCGGCGATGAAAGACCAAAGACGAAAGACAAAAGAAAGAGATGCAACGCAGAGTTACCATGTGCGCCGTGGTGAAGAGAGTGGTTGGGAAATGAACACGGGAGCCGTACCCCTGCTGACACGATCCACACTCAGCAGCTGCGGTTGGCGCCGCAGCCAGAAGGGAGGCTCCCGTGAAGACGAGCATAGGATTGGTCGAGGTGCCGGAACAAGCCCGAGCAGGGGCGAGCGGACGACCGGCGGCGGGGACCGCCGTGTATATGGCGATCGACGTCTCGCGCTCGAAGCTGGTGTACTGCGTGCGCTGGGACGGGGCGGAGCAGCGGCGGCTGAGCACGCCGGGCGAGCTGGAGCATTTGCAAGCCGTGGTGGGCCAGTATCGGCACTGTGCGCTGCGCGTGGCGTACGAGGCGTGTGGCTTCGGTTACGAGCCGGCGTGGTGGCTGCAGCAGGAACGCATCGCGGTGACCGTGATTGCGCCCAGCCGAGTGGAGCGCGCGCCGGGCAGCGGGGTGAAGACCGATCGACTCGATGCCGGCAAGCTGGCGCGCAAACTCGAGGCGGGCGAGCTCAAGGGCATCTACGTGCCGCCGCGGGCGCTGCACGCCGACCGGCAGCTCGGACGCACGTACGCGCAGTGCATCGGCGAGCGCAAGCGCGCACAGATTCGCATTCGCAGTTTGTTGCAGGAGCAGGGCCGCTGCGGCCCGCTGCCGACGCTGGGGTGGGCGGCCTACCAGCGCTGGGTCGCGGCGCAGGAGCTGCCGGCGCCGGTGCGGCAGTGTGTGAGTGTGCACGAACACCTGCGCGCGCTGGCGGCGCAGCAGGCGCAGGGGCTGCGGCGCGCGCTGCAGCAGCTGGCGCGCACGGCCCGGTACGCGCCGCTGGTGGGCGCCTTGGCGGCGCAAAGCGGGGTGGGGGCCTTGTCGGCCATCCGCTTGGTGTTGGAGCTCGGCGACCTGGAGCGCTTCGCGCGAGCCGCGGCGTTGACGCACTATCTGGGGCTGACGCCCAGCCAGTACAGCTCCGGGGAAGTCGACCGGCGCGGCCACATTCTGAAGTGCGGCCCCGCGGCGCTGCGCGCGCTGCTGCTGCAGTGTGCGTGGGCGGCGATCCGCAGTCGCCGCGATCCCACCCTGGCCGCGGTCTTCGCCCGCTTGGCCCCCCGTCTGGGGCGCAAGCGCGCCATCGTCGCGGTCGCCCGGCGGTTGACCGTCGCCCTGCACCGGCGCTGGCGGGCGGCCCTGGCCGCCCCGGCCACGCCCACGCCCGTCTAGCGCTCGGCGGGCTCCGGGGGCCGCGCTCCGGCGGGACCGCCGCGTCTGCTCCGCTGCGTGCCGCGTCTTGGTGCGGTGGCGCGTCGGCGTCGCCAACGGTTCAGAGTTTGGCAGCGGAGCAGTGCCTCTTCGGTCCGGCTGCGGCCACGAATCATAACTTGGTGGGTGTGCCTGCGGGCATGCCCACGAATGGCAGACTAGTCCCGTCCGCCGGCACCGGCGTCCTTCGCTCCCCTCGTTTCCCTATCCCCGCGGCACCGATGCTCATCGGCCCTGCCGCTCCGCATCCGTGCGTTCAGTACCCGTGTGTTCCGCACACACACACACGCGCCACCCCCTCAGCAGCGGTCCAACTCCCGCAATCATTGGGTCTTGCGAACGTGCGCCATGGCAGACGCGGAGGCGCGGAGATGCATGTGATGTCTCCGCGGCTCTGCGGCTCCGCGGGGCATCTTTTTCTTTCTGGTCAACTTCTGATTTGAGGGCCGCGTGGCGGATGCGGGGCACGACGGGCGCAAGCCGGGGCTGGCGCTGGCGGCGCTGGGCGTGGTGTTCGGCGACATCGGCACCAGCCCGCTGTACGCCATGCACGTCTGCTTCGCGCCCGGCTCGGGGCTGGCGCCGACGCCCGACAACGTGCTCGGCGTGCTGTCGCTGATCGTCTGGGCGCTGCTGCTGGTGGTGACGGCGAAGTACGTCGCCTTCGTGCTGCGCGCCGACCTCAACGGCGAGGGCGGCATCCTGGCGCTGATGACGCTGGCGACGCGCCGCGTCGCACCCGACGGCACGCCGCGCCGCGTCCTGGTCGGGCTCGGCCTGGTGGGCGCGGCGCTGCTCTACGGCGACGGCATGCTGACGCCGGCGATCTCGGTGCTCAGCGCCGTCGAGGGCGTCAAGATCGCCACGCCGCTGTTCGACCCGTTCATCATCCCGCTGACCGTCGCCGTGCTGGCGGTGCTG
>CADEEN010000525.1 GCA_902826345.1 uncultured Burkholderiales bacterium
GCGCTGAACCCTTTCAGGAGCCCCCATGCCATACGAGAAGTCGATCTGCTGCGCCGACGCCCTGCGGGGGTTGATTGCATTGAGCGCCGCCTGTTTGCTGGCAGCGTGCGGCGGCGGGGGCGGAGGCGGCGGCGACGACGGTGGCGGTGGCGGTGGCGGGGGCAACGTCACCATCAGCGGCAGCGCGGAGTACGAGTCGGTGCCGAACGACACGAGCAGCGGGGCCTTGAACTACGGCGCGGCCACCTTCCGCCCGATCCGCCGGGCCACGGTGCAGGTGATCAACGGCGCCGGCGCCGTGCTCGGCGCCACGATCACCAGCGACAGCGGGGCTTACAGCGTCACCGTGGCCAACCCCAACGCCGCCGTGCGCGTGCGCGTGCGCGCCGAGAGCGTGCGCAGCGGCACGAGCGGCGGGGCGTGGGATGTTCGCGTGCTCGACAACACCAGCGGCAACGCGCTGTACGTGCTCGACTCCGCCGCCTTCACGCCGGCCGCGACCGAGTCGCGCAACCTGCGCGCGGCCTCGGGATGGGGCGGCAGCAGCTACACCAGCGCCCGCACCGCCGCGCCGTTCGCCGTGCTCGACGTGGCGGTCAGCACGACGCAGAAGATCCTCAGCGTCTCGCCGAACCAGGCGTTCCCGCCGCTGCGCATGCACTGGAGCGCGAACAACCTGCCCGCGGGCGGCGAAAGCGAAGCGGACCTCGCACGAGGCCAGATCGGCACTTCGTTCTACACCTTCGACAGCAGCAACGGCCACCGCCTGTACCTGCTCGGCGCGGCCGACGTCGACACCGACGAGTACGACAGCCACGTCGTCGCGCACGAGTGGGGGCACTACTTCCAGGAAGCGCTGTCGCGCAACGACAGCGGCGGCGGCCCGCACGGCCCGGACGACAAGCTCGACATGCGCGTGGCGTTCTCGGAAGGCTGGGGCAACGCCTGGGCCGGTATCGCGCTCGGCGATCCGCGCTACGCCGATTCGTTGGATGATGGGCAGGCGCGGGGCTTCATCGTCGATGTCTCGCAGGCGCCGACGAGCAACCGCGGCTGGTTCTCGGAAGCCAGCGTGCAGCACCTGCTGTGGCAGTACGAGCAGACCCAGGCGGCGGGCTTCGGCGCGCTTTTCGACGTGCTGACCGGTTCAGCGCTGCGCTCGAGCAGCGCGCTGGTGGCGATCCATCAAGTCTCGGCGCTGCTGAAGACAGCGCGGCCGGCGGCGGCCGGTGCGGTCGATGCGCTGCTCGCCGGCCAGCTCATCACCGGTACCGACGGCTTGGGCAACGGCGAAACCAACAGCGGCGGCGGCGCCGCGGTGCTGCCGATCTACGGCACCTACAGCAGCGGTGACCAGACCATTTGCGTCAACGATGCTGCCGGCCGGCCGAACAAGCTGGGCAACTTCGTCTATCGGCGTTTTACGCTCAGCGGCAGCCGCACGCTGAGCCTGACCGCAGCCGGGGGCGTGACCGGCAGCGACCCCGACATGCTGTTGATCCGTGCCGACGGCACGAGCCAGGCTTTCGAAAGCGCCACCGTCGGCAGCGAGAGCGGCAGCACCACCTTGCCCGCCGGCACGCACACGGTGGTGCTCTACGACTTCAACCTGAACCAGAGCGCCAGCGCGGTCGGCCAGCGCTGCTTCAACTTCCGCGTCCAGTGAAGGACCCCGCCATGACAAAGCATCTCCCGTTGACCCTGACCGTCGTGACCTTGTTCATCGCGGCCTCATCGGCACAGGCCGGCGCGGCCGGCGAAGCAACCGCGCGCAAATCGGCAGCGAGCCCCTCGGCCACGGCCGCAATGAAGCGCGCGCCGATGAAGGCCAACAGCACCGGCCTCGTCTTGCGCTATGCCGCGCCCGACAGGCTCGAGGCCGGGCTGGCCACGCCGGTGCGCATCGAATTGAGCGGTGCTGCCAGCGACGGCGCCCGCGTCGAGCTGCGCACCAGCAGCCCCGACATCGTCGTCACGCACAACGGCCGCGCCGTGCAGGGCCCGATCGCTCTGCAGCGCGGCGCCACGCGCACGATCGACCTGCTGGTCACCGCGTCGGCGGAGGGCCTGCACCACCTGAGCGTTCTGATGTCGCAAGGCGGCCGCTCATCGGTGTCGGCTGTGCCGCTCCAGGTCGGCAGGGGCGCGGTGTTGCGCAAGACCGAAGGCAAGGTCGAGGTCACACCCAGCGGCGAGCGCGTGATCTCGATGCCGGCGAAGTAGCGACGGCGCACGCCGGGCGCGGGAAGGGTCGTCATCGCGCGCCGAAGATCGCGCTGCCGACGCGCACCAGCGTGCTGCCTTCGGCAATGGCCGCTTCGAGGTCGGCGCTCATGCCCATCGACAGCGTGTCGAGCGCCAGGCCCTGCGCACGCAACGCGTCGAACAACTCGCGCAGGCGGCGGTGTGGCGCGCGCTGCGCTTCGAGGCCCTCCACGGGTTCCGGAATCGACATCAGGCCGCGCAGGCGCAAGCGCGGCAACGTTGAAACGGCCTGCGCGATCGCTGTCAGCTGCACCGGCTCGACCCCAGACTTGCTCGCTTCGCCGCTGACATTGCCCGCCACC
>CADEEN010000526.1 GCA_902826345.1 uncultured Burkholderiales bacterium
ATCTGGGCTGGATGTCGCATCCGTTCGCACTGTCGAGCTTTCGCATCGCCGATGCGGCGCAGATCGCGTCGATCCGCGCCCTCGGTCTGGCGCGCGTGCGCTGGAGCCCCGAGCAGAGCGATGCCGCTGCGGCCACGCCGTCGAAGGCGCAGCTTCACACGCCGCGTCCAGGCCTGGCCGCAGCGCTCGCTCCCGCGGCCGCCGCGCCGACGAGCGCGGCGCGCCAGACCGCCGCCGCGCAGCGCCGTGCCGCGCGACTGGTCGAGCGCCAGTACGCCGAAGCGGCGCGCGACTGGCGGGCCACCGCCGACCTGACGGTGCGCGATCCGCTGGTCGCCGGGCAGCGCATGGCCGCGCTGTCGCAGGCGCTGGTGGAGAAGATGCTCGGTGCGCGCGAGCTGTCGATCCGCGCCGTCACTGCCGCGGCCAACGAAGGCACGCGCCACGCCACCAACGTCGGCGTGCTGGCGCTGCTGATGGGGCGCCTGTGCGGCCTGTCGCCAACGGAGATGCACGATCTGGGCGTCGGTGCGCTGGCGCACGACATCGGCAAGACCGAGCTGCCGGCGGCGCTGCACCGCGCAGACCCGCATTTCTCCAGCGCCGAGATGGCACGCTGGCGCGACCATGTCGGCCTCGGCCTGGCGCTGGGCGAGCGCATGGGCCTGGCGCCCGGCGCGATGCAGGTCATCGGCCAGCATCACGAGCACCAGGACGAGAGCGGCTTTCCGCAAGGCATCGGCGGCCAGCGCATCAGCGTGCCGGCGCGCATGGTGGCGCTGGTCGACCGCTACGACACCCTGTGCCACGGCTCGGCGCGCACGCTGGCGATGACGCCGCACGATGCCCTGTCGCTGCTCTTCGCGCAGGGCCAGCGCCAGTACGAGCCGGCGCTGCTCAGCGCCTTCGTGCGCATGATGGGCGTGTACCCGCCGGGCTCCGTGGTGCAGCTCACCGACGAGCGCTACGCCGTGGTCGAAAGCGTCTGCGCGTCGCGCCCGCTGCGGCCGACGGTGCAGGTCCATGAGCCGGGCGTGCCGCAAGACGACGGGCTGTTGCTCGACTTGTCGCAGCAGCGCACGCTGGGCATCCGGCGCGCGCTGCCGGCCGATCAGCTGCCTTCTGCGGTGCGCGAGCAGCTGATGCCGCAGCGCCGCAGCGCCTGGTTCTTCGAAGCCACAGGCAGCGACGAGCACGACGACGGCGAGAAGCCGCCGCCGTTTGCGCAAACGCGGCATTGACCTACACGAATTCGGCTCCTGCCGGTTGCGCGGCGACGCCGGCTGTGCCTAAAGTCGGGCACGGCCATGAACCCCCTCGCTGCCGCCCTCGAAAGCCGCATCGCGGCGCAAGTGCCTGCCTTGTCGGTGCGCTTGCCCACGGGCCGCTGGCTCGGCGCCGCCAACGCGCGCGTGCGCCTGGCGCTCGACAGCTGGGCGCCGCTGGCGCACCTCGTCACCGGGCAGATCGGCCGTCTGGCCGAGGACCATGTGCGCGGACGCGTCGAGCTCGCCGGCTCGATGCGCGACATCGTCGCCGCCGCCGCCGCATTGATCGACGCCGACCCGACGCAGGCGCGACGCCGCAGCAGTTGGTTCGCCACGCTGCGCTCGAAGCTACGCCACACGCCGGCGGCCGACGCGCGGCAGGTGCAGTTCCACTACGACGTGGCCGACGCTTTCTACGCGCTGTGGCTCGACCCGCGCCGCGTCTATTCGTGCGCCTACTGGCCGGCCGGCGTGCACAGCCTCGCCGCAGCGCAGGAGGCCAAGCTCGAACTCGTCTGCCGCAAGCTGATGCTGCGCCCGGGCGAGCGCCTGCTCGATGTCGGCGCCGGCTGGGGCGCGCTGCTGCTGTGGGCGGCCGAGCACCACGGCGTGTCGGCCACCGGCATCACGTTGTCGAAGCAGCAGCACGCGTTCGTCAGCCGCCTCATTGAGGAGCGCGGCCTCGGCGGGCGCGTGCGCATGCTGCTGCTCGACTACCGCGCGCTGCCTGAAGACCAGCCGTTCGACAAGATCGCGTCCATCGGCATGTTCGAGCATGTCGGCCGGGCGCAGCTCGGCACCTACTTCGCCAAGCTGCACCGCCTGCTCGCGCCCGACGGCCTCTTGATGAACCACGGCATCACCGCCGGCGGCACCGCCAACCACCAGCTCGGCGCCGGCATCGGCGGCTTCGTCGAGCGCCACATCTTCCCCGGCGGCGAGCTGCTGCACGTGGCGCCGGTGCTGGAGGCGATGACGGATGCCGGCTGGGAAACGCTCGACGTCGAGACGCTGCGCCCGCACTACGCGAAGACGCTGTGGGCCTGGTCGGATGCGCTCGAAGCGCAGCTGCCGGCCGCGCGCGCGCTGATCAGCGAGGCCGCGCTGCGCGCCTGGCGCCTGTATCTGGCCGGCAGCGCGATGGCCTTCGAGCGCGGCTGGCTGTCGCTGCACCAGGTGCTGGCGGCGAAGTCGGGGGCACAATCGGCGTATCCCTTCACGCGGGACCACGTGTACGAGGATCGCGAATGCTCTACAAGTTCAAGTCCAAAGCT
>CADEEN010000527.1 GCA_902826345.1 uncultured Burkholderiales bacterium
AGCAAGATGCAAATCGCGCTATCTTCGTTTGCCATTCGCTCCAACCAAAAGGACGCTCCCCATGAAGCTCTACTACAGCCCCGGCACCTGCTCGCTGTCACCGCACATCGTGCTACGCGAAGCCGGCCTGCCGTTCACGCCGGTGTTGGCCAGCACGAAGACGCACCAGCTCGCCGACGGCACCGACTACTACACGATCAACCCCAAGGGCTACGTGCCGCTGCTCGAACTCGACAACGGCGAGCGCCTTTCAGAAGGCCCGGCGATCGTGCAGTACATCGCCGACCAGGCGCCGGAGAAAAAGCTCGCGCCGCCGGCCGGCACGATGGCGCGCTACCGCGTCATGGAGTGGTTGAACTTCACCACCAGCGAGCTGCACAAGTCCTTCGGCCCGCTGTTCAACAAGGATTTTCCTGAAGCCGGCAAGGCGTTCTTCAAACAGAAGCTCGGCGACCGGCTGGCCTGGGTGGACCAGCAACTCAGCGGCAAGCAATACCTGATGGGCGATCAGTTCACCGTCGCCGACGCCTACCTGTTCACCGTCACCGGCTGGGGCCAGTACGTCGGCGTGGACATCAAGCCGCTGGCCCACCTGTCGGCGTACATGGCGCGTGTGGCCGCGCGGCCGGCGGTGCAGGAAGCGATGAAGGCCGAGGGCTTGCTGAAGTAGCACCGTGACGCTGACTCGGCGGCGGCTTGCACCACTGGTCTTCGCGCCGTGGTGCGCGCCGCTGCCGGCGCATGCAACGAGCTTGACGCTGGCGCAGGCAATGGCCCGCGCGCGCGAGTTGCGTGAGTCGGCGCAGCGCAACGGCGATCAGCCGTACGGCGCCGTCGTCTGGCGTGACGGCGCGATCGTCGGTGAAGCGCCGAGCCGCGTCGTGCTGCACAACGACCCGACCGCGCATGCCGAGATCGAAGCCATCCGAGATGCCGCCAAACGCCTCGGCGCGCGTGACCTTTCAGGCTGCGTGCTCGTCTCGACGTCGCGCCCGTGCCGCATGTGCGAAGCCGCGGCCGGCTGGGCGCGCATCGATCGCATGGTGCACGGCGACGCGCTGACCGACGCCGGGCGGCCGTCGTGAAGCGGCGCAACGCCACGCTGGCGCTGCTGATGCCGATGGCCGTGCACTCGCAACCCGGCGCGCCGACCGCGCTGATCACCGCGGCCGAGCGTGGCGACACCGACTCGCTGCGCCGCCTGCTCGACGCCGGCGCGGCGGTCAATCCGCGCGATGCGCGCGGCCGCAACGCCGTGCTCGCCGCCACGCAGGGCGGCCACGAAGCTGCGGCGCGGTTGTTGATCGAGCGCGGCGCCGATGTCAACGCGCAGGACGAGATGCAGGACAGCGCCTTCCTGCTCGCCGGCGCGCGCGGCCACAGCGGCATCGTGCGCGCCGCGCTCGGCGCCACACCGCCGCCGGATTTCAAACGCGTCAATCGCTACGGCGGCACGGCGCTGATCCCGGCCTGCCACTACGGCCATGTCGAGACGGTGCGCGTGCTGCTCACGACCGCCATCGACGTCAACCACGTCAACCGCCTCGGCTGGACCGCCCTGCTGGAGGCGATCCTGCTCGGCGACGGCGGACCCGCGCACACCGAGATCGTGCGCCTGCTGCTGGCGCACAAGGCCGATCCGAACCTCGCCGATGCGCAGGGCGTGACGCCGTTGGCGCACGCCGAGCAACGCGGGCAGCGAGCGATCGCACAAGCGTTGCGCGCGGCGGGCGCGCGCTGACGCGTCAGCCTTGGGTGTCAGCCTTTGGCCGGCAGCAAGCCCTGGCACATCGCCCGCTCGGCCGCGGCCGCCTTGGCGCACAACGCGGCCACCTTCGGCTGCAGGCGCTTGATCGTCGCCGCTTGTTTGCCGTCGGCGTTCCAGCTCGTCAGCTTCTTGCCGATGCGCTGCAGCGATCGGCCGCTGCGGTCGTGCAGCGCGCCGGCGTCCTTGCTCGCCTCGGTGAAGATCTGCGCCGCGGCTTTCTCGATGCGCGGCGCGTCCTGCGGCGCCAGGTCGATCAGCGCGCTGACATAGCCCGCACCCCATTGCAGCCGCGTCGCCGGGCCGACGCTCTTCTCATACGCCTGCTGGTACCACGACAACGCTTCATCCTTCTTGCCGAGCTTCTTGGCGTTGCTCGCCAACTGGCTCATCAGGTAGTACGGCGAGTGGCTCTTGGCGAGGTTGGACTTGAGCAGCGCATCGCTGTCGGCCCACAAGCCGGCCTGGCCTTGCAGGTAGGCCACCGCGGTGATCACCGCCTGGCGCTCGTAGCCGTCGCTGATCTCGCGGTCCAGACGGGCTGAGGTGTTGCGCACGTCGTTCACCAACGCCTCGGGCAGCTTCGGCGCCGTCTCGTCCTTGGGCTGGCCGAGGCGCGCCAGATCGACGCGCTCGATCAGCGCGCTGACGCGGTCGGCGCGCGACAACGTGGCGTCGTTCTGCAGGCGCAGCAGTGCCGCGTCGAACAACGCCGCCAGCGGCGCGCGCTCGGCGCTGTCATCGGCCGTCAG
>CADEEN010000528.1 GCA_902826345.1 uncultured Burkholderiales bacterium
TCGAGGACACCGGCACCGGACCCCCGGTGGTGGTGCTGCACGGGCTGTTCGGCTCCAGCGCCAACTGGCGCTCGGTGGCGCGGGCCCTGGCACCGCATCACCGCGTACTGTGCGTCGATCTGCGCAACCACGGCCAGTCGCCGTGGGCCGACTCGATGGACTACCTGGAGATGGCCGACGACGTGCGGGCGCTGATCGCACGCCAAGGCTTGTCGAGCCCGACGGTGGTGGGCCACAGCATGGGCGGCAAGACGGCGATGGCGCTGGCGCTGACGAACCCGGCTTCGGTGGGCAACCTGGTCGTGGTCGACATCGCGCCGGTGGCCTACGCCGACCGGTTCACGCCGTACGTCGAGGCGATGCGCAGCATCGATGCCGCGGCAGCGGCGAGCCGCACAGACACGCAGCGACGGCTGGCCGAACGGCTGCCCGACCCGGCGACGGCTCCGTTCCTGATGCAGAACCTGATCAGCCGCAACGACCACTTCGACTGGCGGCTGAACCTGACCGCCATCGGCATGTCCGTGCCCTCGCTCAGCACCTTTCCGTCCGCGCTGCTCGGTCGCCGCTTCACAGGCCCCACGTCGCTCATCCACGGCGGCGCATCGGACTATGTGGCTGCGGCGGACATCGAAGCCTTCCGGAGTCTGTTTCCCGACTTCCAGGCTCACACCATCGAAGCTGCCGGGCATTGGGTGCACGCGGAGCAGCCGGAGGCCTTCCTGTCCGCTTTGCACCAGGCGTTGGATCGGCCGGCGTGATGAGCGACACCCGTGCACGACTTGCTGGCCGCCACCGCATCGTCATCGTTGGCGGCGGCGCGGGCGGGCTCGAACTCGCGACGCGCCTGGGCGACACCCTGGGCCGCCGCGGGCGGGCCGAGGTCACGCTGATCGATCGCACACGCACTCACGTCTGGAAACCCAAACTTCACGAAATCGCCGCCGGCAGCATGGATATGAGCGCCCACGAGGTCAGCTACCTCGCGCAGGCGCACTGGCACCACTTCCGCTACCGCGTCGGCGCCATGGTCGGGCTCGACCGCGCGCGGCGCGAAGTGCTGGTCGCGCCGTACGTCGATGACGAAGGCCAGCAGGTGACTCCGCAGCGCGTGTTCGGCTATGAAACGCTGGTGGTCTCGGTCGGCAGCCTCAGCAACGACTTCGGAACGCCGGGAGTTGCCGAGCATGCGATGAAGCTTGAGACACCCGCTGATGCGCAGCGCTTTCGCGCCCGCGTCATCAACGCCTGCATCCGCGCCCATGCACAAGGCACTCCGCTGCGGCCTGAACAGTTGAAGGTAGCGATCATCGGCGCGGGCGCCACCGGCGTCGAACTGGCCGCCGAACTGCACCGAACGACGCGCGAGATGGTGGCCTACGGACTGGACCGCGTCGATCCCGACAAGGACATCCGCGTCAGCGTGATCGAAGCGGCACCGCGCGTGCTGCCGGCGCTGCCGCAGCGGCTGTCGCAGACGACGGAGTCGCTGCTGGCGAAGCTGGGCGTCGAGGTTCACACCAATGCCAAGGTGGCCGAGGTGCTGCCCGGCGGCGTGAAGCTCGCCGATGGCCGGCTGCTGCCGGCCGAACTGGTGGTGTGGGCGGCAGGCGTCAAGGCGCCCGACTTCCTGAAGGACATCGCGGGCCTCGAAACCAACCGCACCAACCAGTTGGTGGTGAGGCCGACGCTACAGAGCAGCCGCGACGACGACGTATTTGCCATCGGCGACTGCGCCGCGTGCGACTGGCCGCAGGCCGACCACGGCAAGGGCGCCCTGGTGCCGCCGCGGGCCCAGGCGGCGCACCAGCAGGCGTCGCACATGGTCCGGCAGATCGGCCTGCGTCTGGACGGCAAGCCGCTGCGGCCCTACCGCTATCGCGACTTCGGCTCGCTGGTTTCGCTGGGCGAGTTCAGCACCGTCGGCAACATGATGGGCGGGGTCATCGGCGGCAGCCTGATGGTCGAGGGCCTGTTCGCGCGGACGATGTACCTGTCGCTCTACAAGATGCACGAGTTGGCGCTGCACGGATTTCCCAAGGTCGCGCTGGACACGCTGGCACGGCTGATCGTGCGGCGCACCGAACCGCACGTGAAGCTGCACTGAGCACCTGCCACGGAGAAACCCCCCATGCCCGCATCCACCCCCGACCCGACGCGCTGGCTCGCCGATCTGATGACGACGCAGCAGACGTTCATGCAGTCGCTCGGCGCGGCTGTGCCGCACAACCCGGCATCCGCAGCCGCACCGGACGATCCATCGAAGCCCTTGATCCCCTGGCAGCAAGCGGCGCAAGCCATGACCGACTGGCAGCAGCAAGCGATGCAGCAGATGACGGCGCTCTGGTCGACGGCCGTGCCGGCGGGCGTGGACGCGCCTGCGCCGGATCGTCGCTTTGCTGCCGACCCCTGGCGCAAGGACCCCCGCTTTTCGGCGCTTGCGCAGGCCTACCTGGGACAGGCGGAGCAACTGCGCAAGGCA
>CADEEN010000529.1 GCA_902826345.1 uncultured Burkholderiales bacterium
GAAGCAGACCTTGCAGACCGTGGGTGCGGCGCTGATCGTCGGCGCGATCGCCGGCGCGGCGTGGTTTGCCGTCAACACGCCGCGCGAGCAGCCGGCGGTGGTCGTGTCGGCGGCAGGAACGGTCGAAGCGGCGATCGCGCCTGCGGTGCGCAGCGGCGACATCGCGGCGCTGTTGGAAGTCAAGCCCGCGCCGATCGAGGGCCCGCCGCCATTGGCAGCCGACGAGGTGCGCATCTGCGGCCAGACCGTGTCGCGCACAGCGCTGGCCGAGGAGCAGATCGACAAGACGCTGCAAGACGCCGGCGCCGGCGCGGCGCTCGAAGCATTTGCGCAGCAGCACCTCGCTGACAGCGATCACGCACGCGCCGTCGGCATCGTGCTGCGCATGCAGGCAGATGCCAATTACCGCGAAGGCGGTCAGGCGAGCTGCAAGACCGACGATTGCTCGAAGCAGCAGACCAAGGCGCATGCCGAGCGCATGGCGCCGCTGCTGACCGAGCTGGCGACGCTCGCTGCCAATAGCACCGACCCGCGCGTGATGATGCTGGCGCGCGATGAATGCGCGGTGCTGACGGCCGACGCAGCGCCGTCGCCGCACTGCCAGTCGCTGACGGCCCGCCGGCTCGTCGCCATCGACCGCGACAACGCGGTCGCCTGGCTGGCGCTGGCCGCCGAGGAGCCGGCAGCGATCGACGAAGCGATGTACCAGGCCTCGCTGGCGCGGCGCTGGGATGACTACTCGACCGCATCGCGCGCCTTTGTCGAACGCGTCGATGCCAAGGGCGGGTTGCGCAGCCTGGTGGTGGTGCAGGCGCTGATGGCGGCGCCGGCGATCCGGTCGATCGAGGACCGGCAGCTGGTAACGAAGCACTGCAGCGACAAGCCGGTGGCGGGCGATGCCAACCGGCATCAGCTCTGCACCAAGGTGGCCGAGACCCTGCACCGCCGCTCGACCAGCGTCTCCGGTCTGGTCACCGCAGCGACACTGGCCAAGTCCGTCGGTCACGTCGACGCCCGAGCGTGGCAGGAGCAAGGCAAGTTGCTGAGCCACGTGCTGCTGACGCAAAGCCTCGACGAAGCGACGCAGACCCGCGACGCGCAGGACTGCGCCGTCGGCATGCCGCGCGAGTTGCTGCTGCGCTCGGCGCGTGAAGGCGAAGTGCCGGCGCTGCGTGCTTTGATGCAAGCTTCGGGGCAGAGCGAGGCGCAATGGCGCGAGCAGATGATCGCCTTCGAACAAGCGCAGGCCGCCGGGCAGATCACCACCACGGCCAGCGCGGGCGCGGCGTCTTCGCCGCTGCGCTGAGGCCGCGCTCGCTCAATCCGGCTTGATCTTCGCTCGCGCGATCACCGGCTTCCGGCGCTTCTGATCGGCGGCTATGAAGCGCGCGAATTCGGCCGGCGGTCGCCGATCGCCTGCGCCGTGTCTTGCGACCCGCGTCACCCTGACCGGCGTCTTGATTGGCCATGATTCAAGCGGTTGCGGACAGCGCGGGCGCTGCATCGCGCACATCGGACGGCACATGCGTGCGGCTTCTCCGATCAGCTCGACGTAGAAACGCCACTCGCGCGGCAACGGCGTGTCAGACATGGATCGCGTCGCGTTCGACAAAGGGGCGCAGTTCCGGCCGCAGCGCCTGCGTCGTCACCAGATCGACCGATCCCCCCGGCAGGTCCTCGAGCGCCGCTACCTGCTGCCACGGCTGGCGTTTGTCAACGCCATGCGCTGCTGGCGCAGAAACGGCCGGTCGATCTGCGCGGCGTGGTGTTCGAGGTCGCGTGCGCCGACACCTTCGTTGGCGAAGTGTGTGGTCCAGCGCCGCACCACGCGCGCGACCTCGCGGGCTTGCGCCACGGCCGCGTCGCGCTTCAGGCCGAACTGCGCGCACATCGACAGCGCGTTGTCGATCGTCGCATCGGCATCGTCGGCGCCGACGCGCATCTGCTGGTAGCCGAGTGCTTGGCCTGACGGCAACACATCGAAGGCGGGGGCGAGTTCGAGCTGGCCGTCTTCGCGTGCCAGCAGCACATGGTTCTTGTCGTGGTCGTCGGTGTTGTCGATCAGGATGTTGAAGACCATGCGGCGGAAGAGTTCGTGCATCTGCTGGGCGTTGACGCCCCGCTCGACCACGCCGCGGCGGCGCAGCAGTTGCGCCAGTTCCGGGTAGCCCGACAACTCGCCGGCCGCGCCGAGTGCAACGTGTGCGGACTGGGCGTGCAGGCGACGCAGTGCGCCACCGCCTGCACGCACACGGTCGAAGCGACGGATCGCCAGCGCGTGGCCGTCGGTCAATCGAATCGCGCGCGTCTCGGCCGTCGTGATGCGCGCTTCGCGTGCCAGCGTCATCGTCGCGTGTTCGATCAGCGGCGCGTCGGTCGGCTCGCCGGGGTCGGCGAACTTGACGACCCAGGGCAGGCCATCGACGTCGACCAGCGCCTTCGGCCGCGCACCACCCATCGTCACGCCGGGC
>CADEEN010000530.1 GCA_902826345.1 uncultured Burkholderiales bacterium
CAATCAGCGAACAGACGATTCGTGCCGCGCCTCAACCTCGAACGGATTGTCCCAATACGCCCGCCGCCCGAGCAACCACTGCCACGCACCCGCCAGCAGATAAGCCGCGAAGAAACCCGGCCCCCAGCGCTCGCACTGCCGCACATGCACCCGCTCGTGCCGGCGCAGGCGCCGCATCGCGCGCAGCGTGCGCGCCAGCACCACATGGCCGAGCGTGATGGCCTCGAACGGCAGGCGGTGCGCGACACCGCCGCCGCTGACCTCGAGCACGCCGCGCACCCAATGCGCCCGCGCTCCGCACAGCAGCAACGGCGCGGCCGCCACGACGCCGACAAACGTGCACGGCGCCGCCCACAGGTAGCGCAGCGCGACGACGACGCGCGAGACCGTGCTCACTCGCTCCACGGCAGCTCGCCCTTGACGAACTGCGCCGCCGCTTCGGGCAGCGACTCGTAGAAGAACATCGCCGTCGGCAAGTCCACCACCACCTGCCCGGCGTCGAGATACACCACGCGTGTGCCGACGCGCTTGGCCTGTCCGAGGTTGTGCGTGCTCATGACGATGGCCACGCCGTCGTCGCGCGCGAACGATTCGATCAGCGCTTCGACTTCGCGCTTGGCGCCGGGGTCGAGGCTGGCGGTGGGCTCGTCGAGGAACAGCACCTTCGGCTGCACCGCCCAGGCGCGCGCCAGCGCCAGGCGTTGTTGCTGGCCGCCGGAGAGCACGCGCGCCGGACGCTCGCGTTCGCGCATGAGGCCGACGCGTTCGAGCGCGGCTCGTGCACGGGCAGCGCGCTCGGCCTTGGGCACGCCGGCCAGCCAGAGCGCGATCAGCAGGTTGTGCCAGACCGTCAGGCGCAGCAGGAACGGCCGCTGGAAGACCATGGCCTGCGTCGGCTCGCGGCCGTTGGCATCGGCTGTCGTCACCCGCCGGCCGCTGTGCGGCAGTTGGCCGTGCAGCAGGCGCAGCAGCGTCGTCTTGCCGCTGCCGTTGGCGCCGACCAGCATCACGCGCTCGCCGGCGCCGAGCAGGAAGTTGACGCCGCTGAGCGCAGCGCGATCGCCGAAGCGCACGCTGGCGTCGTCGAGCGTGATCAACACACTCATGTGACCGCACCGACGGCGGCACGCGCCTCGTCGTGCGCACCACGCCGGCGCTGCACGAGCGCGATCAGCGCGTTGAGCAGGCCGACCACGCCGAGCAGCACCAGGCCCAGGCCGAGCGCCAGCGGCAGGTCGCCCTTGCTGGTTTCGAGGGCGATCGTCGTCGTCATGACGCGCGTCACGCCGTCGATGTTGCCGCCGACGATCATCACCGCGCCGACCTCGCTGACGGCGCGGCCGAACGCCGTCAGCAGCACCGTCACCAGGGCCAGCCGCTCGTGCAGCAGCAGCAGGCCGGCGGCGATCAGCGGGCGCGCGCCCATCGAGCGCAACTGTTCGCCGTTGCCCTGCCACGCGTCGGCGATCAGCTGGCGTGTCAGCGCGGCGACCACCGGCAGCACGAGCAGGGTCTGCGCGACGATCATCGCCGCCGGCGTGAACAAAATGCCGAGCGAACCGAGTGGCCCGGCGCGCGACAGCAGCAGATAGACCACCAGCCCGACGACGACCGAGGGCAGCGCGAGCAGCGTGTTGAGCAGCGCGATCAGCGCGCGCCGGCCGGCGAAGCGCGCCACGGCGAGCCAGGCGCCGAGCGCCATGCCGAAGACAGAGGCGATGACGCAGGCCGTGCCGCTGACGTAGAGCGACAGCGCCACCACGCGGCCCAATCGCGCGTCGAAGTTCCACAGCAGTGCCAGCGCCGTTTGCGCTGCGTCGATGAAGCCGCCTCCCATGGCGACGATTGTCCAGCCTGCGCAAGGCCGTCACGATATGTCTGCCACTGCATAGGCAGCCCGCTCGAAGTGCTGCGTTGTGGCACAGTGCCTGCCCCATGCCGCTCGTCTCGCCCCTGCCCGCCGACCACGATGCCGAGATCGCCGAGCTCGCACGCTTCTTCGAAGGCACGCTCGGCTTTGCGCCGAACAGCGTGCTGACGATGATGCGCCGCCCGGCCATCGCACGTGCCTTCACCGAACTCAACCGCGCGGTGATGACCAACGAGGGCCGCGTCACCAGCGAATTCAAACGCCTGATCGGCCATGTGGCGAGCCGCGCCGCCGGCTGCCGCTATTGCGAGGCGCACACCATCCGCGCCGCGGCGCGTTTCGGCGCCGCCGAGGGGGCCGATGCGAAACGTCTTGACGACGTGTGGTCGTTTCGCTCGAGCCCGCTGTTCACGCCGGCCGAGCGCGCCGCGCTCGAGTTCGCAATGGCCGCGGCGGCCTCGCCCGGCGCCGTGGACGCGGCCATCGGACGCGAGTTGCGTGCGCACTGGAACGACGGCGAGATCGTCGAGATCACCGGCGTCGTCGCGTTGTTCGGCTTTCTGAACCGCTGGAACGATG
>CADEEN010000531.1 GCA_902826345.1 uncultured Burkholderiales bacterium
TGCCCATCTCGCGCATGTACATGCGCACCGGGTCGGTGGTGCGGCCGAACTCGGAATCGACGGTGGACAGCGCCGCTTCAGCCGCCTCTTCGGCTTCTTCTTCGGTGGCGGTCGTGGTCGTGCCGCCGGCGATCAACAGCGTCGCCGCATCGGGCGCCTGCTCGTAGACCGCGATGCCCATGTCGTTCAACATCGACACGATCGCTTCGAGGATTTCCTCGTTGACCAGCTTCTCGGGCAGGTGATCGTTGATCTCCTGGTGCGTCAGGAAGCCGCGCGTCTTGCCCATCTTGATGAGCGTCTTCAGCTCCTGGCGGCGCTTGGCGACCTCTTCTTCGGTCAGCTGCGTCTCGTCGAGGCCGAACTCGCGCATCAGCGCGCGCTCCTTGGCGCGCGAGACCTTCATGCGCAGCGGCTTGACCTTGGCGGCCTTGGCTTCGCCGTCGTCGCCGCCTTCGCCTTCGACCTCGCCTTCGATTTCCGCGGTCAGCGCTTCGAAGTCCTCATCGCCGGCTTTCGGCAGCGCGCCCTTCTTGCCGTCCTTCGCCTCCTTCGGCTTGGGCCCGCGCTTGCCCTTGGGGTCGTCCTTGGCAGCCGGTTTGGCGGCTGCTGCCTTGACCGGCAACGCTTTCTTGGCGTGCTTGTCGTCGTCCTTGGCTTTGGCAACGGCCTTGACCGGTTTGGCGGGCTTGGCGGGGGCGGTCTTCTTCGCGGTCATTCGCAATCCTTGGGCTGGTCTCGGTGCGCATCGGCAGGGGTGGAAGCTCGCTGCAGCCCGGAGCGGGTTGCAGCGGCTCGCCACCACGGCGGGCAGATCGGGGCGTTGGCCGGTGACGGCCGAGCAGTCGGTGACGACGCGCGGTACAGGTGCAGTCCTTGCGGGTGGGGGTGGCCTGATCGGTAGAACCCGTGTCGCGGGTGGCCGGGGCCCGGAGGTGCTGCAGTCACTCTTGCCGTAGCAGTTAGCCCCGCATTATCGCCCATGGCGCAAGTACGGTCAAAACATCGAGGTCAAGACTCCGAAGCGGCCAGCCGCGTCTCGTTCATGCGCTGGTTGAGCAGGCGCACCCGCTCCTGCGTTTGCCTGAACTCGATCAGCGCTTGCGGGTCGGTGGCGACCGCGGTGGCCAGCTCGCGCTGGCGGGCTTTGACGGCTTCGAGCAGGCGGCCGTCGAGCAGCAGGCGCAGGTCGCTCGGCGCCGCCTCGAAGTCGTCGCTGTCGTCCAGGCGCAGCACGGTCAGGCAGGCTGCCACGGCCTCTTCGGCCGTGAGCGCGGTGCGAATCGCCGCCCACGGGCGCGGGCCATGTTCGACGATGTCGCGCTCGAGCCAGGCCATCAACTCGCCGTGCGGCGGCGGCAGCGCGTGCAGCAGGTCGTGATCTTCGGCGGTCAGCTGGTCCCACCACGCCGGCTGCGTCAGCAGCAGGTGGACAATGCGGTCTTCGGGTTTGCGCGGCGCGCGACGGCTGGCGGCGAAGGCGCTGGCCGGGCGCGACGGGCGGCGGGCAGCGCCGGAGACCGCCGGCGCGGCGCTGTCGCTGATCCACAGCGTCGCCAATTCGCCGTCGGCCAGCAACGCCGACTTGTTCAACTCGCCGAGCATCTGCCGCTTCAGGCCACCCTCGGGCAACGCCTTCCACAGCGGCCGCGCCTGGCTGATGAAGCGCGCCCGGCCCTCGGGCGTGCCGAGGTCGCAGTTGTCGCGCGCCACGTCGACGATCTGTCGCGACAGCGGCACGGCCTGGGCGATGGCGCGCTCGAACGCCGGCGCGCCGAGCTCGCGCACGAACGAGTCTGGGTCGTGCTCGGGCGGCAGGAACAGAAAGCGGATCGAGCGCAGATCGGTGGCGTGGGGCAGGGCGGCTTCGAGCGCGCGTGTGGCCGCGCGCCGCCCGGCCGCGTCGCCGTCGAAGCTGAAGACGACCGCGTCGGTGAAGCGGAACAGCTTGCGCAGGTGCTCGTCGGTGCACGCCGTGCCGAGCGTGGCCACGGCGTTCTCGAATCCGCTTTGCGCCAAGGCGACGACGTCCATATAGCCTTCGACGACCAGCGCGTGGCCGCGCGCGCGGATGCCGGCGCGCGACTCGTGCAGGCCATAGAGCTCGCGGCCTTTGACGAAGACCGGCGTCTCCGGCGAGTTCAGGTACTTGGGCTCGCCGCGGTCGAGCACGCGGCCGCCGAAGCCGATGGTGTCGCCGTTCACGGTGCGGATCGGGAACATCACGCGGTCGCGAAAACGGTCGTAGCGCTTTTCTTCCTGGCCCTCGTCGTTGTGCAGGATGACGAGGCCGGCCTCGACCAGCAGCGGGTCGTCGTACTGCGCGAAGGCGCTGGCCAGCGTGTGCCAGCCGTCGGCGGCGTACCCCAAACCGAAGCGCGCCGCGATCTCGCCGGTCAAACCGCGGCCCTTGAGGTAGCCGACCGCGCGCGGATTGGCCTTG
>CADEEN010000532.1 GCA_902826345.1 uncultured Burkholderiales bacterium
CCGACGAGTTCATCACTCAGCGCCGCGCGTTTCTCGATCAGATGAACCGCAACTCGATCTCGCGCTCTCCGGCCTCCGGCGGCGCCGTCGGCGACCAGGCCAGCGTGCAGTCGATCCCGAGTTATGCCTGCTACGAAACCGTCGAAGAAACCTATGCCGCGGCGCAGGGCTTCACGACGACCTATCCCAACCTCGCGTCGTGGACCGACGTCGGCAACTCGTGGGAGAAGGGCGCCGGCCTCGGCGGCTACGACATCTTCGTGCTCAAGCTCACCAACAAGAGCCTGCCCGGAACCAAGCCCAAGCTCTTCGTCAACAGCGCGATCCATGCGCGCGAATACACGACCGCGCCGCTGAACCTGTCGTTTGCGCGCTGGCTGCTCGAAGGCTATGGCGTCAACGCCGACGCGACCTGGATCCTCGATCACCACGAGGTGCACCTGATGCTGCAGACCAACCCCGACGGCCGCAAGAAGGCCGAGAGCGGGCTGTCGTGGCGCAAGAACACCAACCAGGCCTACTGCGGCGCGACGAGCAACACGCGCGGCGCGGATCTGAACCGCAACTTCTCCTTCAGTTGGAACAGCACCGGCGGCTCGGGCTCCTCCGGCGATCAGTGCAACCTCACCTACCGCGGCCCGAGCGCCGGCTCCGAGCCGGAAACGCAGACCATCGAAGCCTACGTGCGCGGCCTGTGGCCCGACCGCCGCGGCGCCGCAAAAACCGACGCCGCGCCCACCGACACCAGCGGCATCCACATCGACGTGCACAGCTACAGCCAGCTCGTGCTCTGGCCCTGGGGCGACACCGCCACGCCGGCGCCCAACGGCGCGGCATTGCAAACGCTCGGCCGCAAGTTCGCCTTCTTCAACGGCTACTCGCCGCAGCAATCGATCGGCCTGTACGCCACCGACGGCACGAGCGACGGCGTCAGCTACGGCGAACTCGGCGTCGCGGCCTACACCTTCGAGCTCGGCACCTCGTTCTTCCAAAGCTGCACCGACTACACCAACACGATCAAGCCGAACAACCTGCCGGCGCTGATCTACGCCGCCAAGGTCGTGCGCACGCCGTACCTCACCCCGGGCGGGCCGGACGTGACCGGCGTGGCGCTGTCCAGCAGCACCGTGCCGGCAGGCACCGCGGTCACGCTGACGGCTTCCGCTACCGACACCCGCTTCAACAACAGCAACGGCGCCGAAGCGACGCAGAACATCGGCGCGGCCGAGTACTACATCGACACGCCGCCGTGGGCCGGCGGCACCGCGCGCGCGATGAGCGCCGCCGACGGCGCGTTCAACGCCAAGACCGAAAGCCTCACCGGGCAGGTCGACACCACCGGCCTGTCCAGCGGCAAGCACCTCGTCTTCGTGCGCGCACAAGACACCGGCGGCGCCTGGGGCGCGATCAGCGCCACCTACCTCACCATCGGCACCGGCGGTGGTGGCGGCGGCGGCACGGTGGCCGAAGTGGAGAGCAACAACACGCGCGGCACGGCGCAGGTCATCACGCTGAACCCGGCCACCGTCAACGGCACGATGACCTCCGGTGACAACGACTACTTCGCCGTCACCGTCGCCCCCGGCCGCACGTTGAGCGCCACGCTGACACCGCCGGCCACCGCCGACTACGACCTCTACCTGTACCGCGCGGCCACCGGCAACGCTGCGGCCAGCAGCACGCGCGGCACCGGCGCGGTGGACAGCGCGAGCATCACCAACACCGGCACGGCGACGGCCACGTACTACGTGCGCGTGCGCTACTACAGCGGCGCTGCGGCGGCGTACACGTTGCAGATCAGCAGGTAACGGTCACAGGCCGCGAACGATGTCGATGGCTTCTTCGACACGTTCGACGGCGTGGATCGTGAGGCCTTCGATCGGCTTCTTCGGCGCGTTCGCTTTCGGCACGAGCGCGACCGAGAAGCCGAGCTTGGCGGCTTCCTTCAAACGCTCCTGACCACGCGGCGCCGGCCGCACCTCACCGGCCAGACCGACTTCGCCGAAAGCGATGAAGCCGCGCGGCAGCGCCCGGCCGCGCAGACTGCCCTGGATCGCGAGCATGACGGCGAGGTCGGCGGCGGGCTCGGTGATGCGCACGCCGCCGACGGCGTTGACGAACACGTCCTGATCGAGACAGGCCACGCCGGCGTGGCGGTGCAGCACCGCGAGCAGCATCGCCAGGCGGTCGCGATCGAGGCCGACAGACAAGCGCCGTGGGCTGGGGCCGCCGCTGTCCACCAGCGCCTGCACTTCGACGAGCAGCGGCCGCGTGCCTTCGAGCGTGACCAGCACGCACGAGCCCGGCACCGGCGCGCCGTGCGTCGACAGAAAAATCGCACTCGGATTGCTGACGCCTTTCAGGCCGCGCTCGGTCATCGCGAAGACGCCGATCTCGTTGACCGCGCCGAAGCGGTTCTTGATCGCACGCACGAGGCGAA
>CADEEN010000533.1 GCA_902826345.1 uncultured Burkholderiales bacterium
CCGAAGCCGCGGCGGCGATGACCAGCCACGCCGACGCGCTCCAGCGCGCGAACCAGCGGCCCTGCGTCCAGAAGAACACGATCTCCGCCGCCACCGACACGGCCCACAGCAAGCCGACCGCCGTCTTGCCGTAGCCGAGCTCCACGAGGTACAGCGAGAGAAAGACGTAGAGCGAGGTGTGGGCGAGCACGGTCAGGAACACACCGGCGAAGAACCAGACGACCACCGGCCGCCGCAGAACGGACCACACCCCGTGCGCCGACGGCGCCAACGCGGCGTGCGCACCAGTGCCTTGCGGCACGCGCCACGCGGCCACGGCCAGTGCAGCGAAGATCGCCACCAGGAAGGCAGGCAGCGCATCGATGCCCGTGGCTTGCAGCACGATGCCGAAGGCCGTGACCGAGACGATGAAGCCGACCGAGCCCCAGACGCGCACGCGGCCGTAGCGCGCCACGTCGAGGCCCTGCGCCGTGGCCAGGCGCTGCGACAACGCGGCTTCTGCCAGCGGCACGATGGCGCCGTTGGCCAGGAACAGCAGCAGCACGACGATCGACACCGCGCCGTAGCTGCGTGTGAACAGCAGCCCGCCAGCGAAGACCAGCGCCAGCGCGGTGGCGATGCGCAACAGCGTGGCGCGCCGCGCGCCGTGCTCCCAATGGTCGCCGGTCCAACTCCAGGCATACGGCGCGACGACGCGCGACCACGCCTGCAGCGAGCCGATCGCGCCGATGGCCAGCGTCGAGAAGCCGAGCGAGTGGAACCACAGCGGCGCGTACGGATAGAACAGGCCGATCGAGGCGAAGTACGCGAAGCTCAGTGCGCCGAACGGCGCCAGTGAGCCGGCGCTTTGCGTCACCGCGTCAGGCGCGGTGGCCGGGAATCGCGGGTACGTCGATGGCCACGTCGCCGCACTGCGCGCGCTGGCGCAGCGCGTGGTCCATCACCACCAGCGCCAACATCGCTTCGGCGATCGGCGCGGCGCGGATGCCGACGCAGGGGTCGTGGCGGCCGTGCGTCTCGACGCTGGTCGGCTGGTTGTGGCGATCGATCGACTGTCGCGGCAGGCGGATCGAACTCGTCGGCTTGATCGCCAGCGTGACGATCAGGTCCTGACCGGTCGAGATGCCGCCGAGCACGCCGCCGGCGTGGTTGCTGGCGAAGCCTTGTGCCGAGAGTTCATCGCCATGCTCGCTGCCGCGCTGCGCCACGACCGCAAAGCCGTCGCCGATCTCGACGCCCTTGACGGCGTTGATGCCCATCATGACGTGGGCGATGTCGGCGTCGAGCTTGTCGAACAGCGGCTCGCCCAGGCCCGGCGGCACGTTGCGCGCGCGGCAGACGATCTTCGCGCCGACCGAGTCGCCGGACTTGCGCAGCGCGTCCATCGTGGCTTCTAGCAAGGGCACGATGCTGATGTTCGGCGCGAAGAACGGGTTGGCGTGAATGTGCTCGGCCGACTCGAACGGGATCTCGATCTCGCCCAACTGCGCCATCCAGGCCTCGAAGCGCATGCCGTGTTTTTCGTGCAGCCACTTCTTGGCAACCGCGCCGGCGGCCACCATCGGCGCCGTCAAGCGCGCCGACGCGCGCCCGCCGCCGCGCGGATCGCGCAGGCCGTACTTGCGCCAGTAGGTGTAGTCGGCATGGCCGGGGCGAAAGGTGTCGAGCAGGTTCGCGTAGTCCTTGCTGCGCTGGTCGGTGTTCTGAATCAGCAGCGCGATCGGTGTGCCGGTGGTTTTGCCTTCGAACACGCCCGACAGGATTTGCACTTGATCGGCCTCTTGGCGCTGCGTCACATGACGGCTGGTGCCGGGCTTGCGGCGATCGAGGTCGGGCTGGATGTCGGCTTCACTGAGCGCCATGCCCGGCGGGCAACCGTCGATCACGCAACCGATCGCGGGCCCGTGGCTCTCGCCGAAGTTGGTGACGCAGAAGAAATGGCCGAGGGTGCTGCCTGACATGCAGGCATTCTAGAAGCGGCGCTATTGCGCCGGCGTCGTCGGCGTGCTCGACGGCTCGTCGCCTTCACCCGCCGGCCAGTCGCGGATGTAGGCCTTCAACATGCGGTTCTCGAAGTCCTGCGAATCGACCACCGCCTTGGCGACGTCGTAGAACGAGATCACGCCCATCAGCGTCTTCTGCGTCATCACCGGCATGTAGCGCGCGTGACGTGCCAGCATCATGCGGCGCACCTCGTCGAGTTCGGTCTCGGGCGTGCACGACATCGGGAAATCATCCATCACCGTGCGCACGATCGTCGTGCCGACCGAGCCGCCGTTGCGCACCACCGCCTGGATGACTTCGCGAAACGTCAGCATGCCGACGAGTTCGCCGTGGTCCATGACGCACAGCGAGCCGATGTCCATCTCGGCCATCGTGCGCAGCGCCGTGGCGAGCGATTCTTCGGGTGTCACCG
>CADEEN010000534.1 GCA_902826345.1 uncultured Burkholderiales bacterium
TTCGGAGTGCAGGTATGAAAAGAGCCCTCGTTGTCCTGATGCTGCTGGCGCTCGGCGTCTTCGGCGCGCACGCCGCCCCCAAGCCGAAGAAAGAAAAGCCGCCGCCGGAGCCGACCGAGCTCAGCGGCCAGGTCAGTCGCATCGTCGATGGCGACACGCTGTGGCTGAAGACGGCGCCGGATGCCGAGCCGGTGGTGGTGCGCATCGAAGGCATCGACGCGCCGGAGCGCTGTCAGGCCGGTGGCGCCGATGCCACGCAGGCGCTGACCAAGCTCGCGCTCAACCGCAACGTCAGCGTGCGCATCGTCGCCCGCGACGAGCACGCGCGCATCGTCGGCAAGGTCTTCGACGGCACGGTGGACGTCGGCGACCGCATGGTGCGCGACGGCCACGCCTGGAGCGCGCGCTTCAAGTACGACCGTGGGCCGTATGTCGCCGAAGAGCGCATGGCCATCGCGTTGAAGCGCGGCCTGCACGGCGAAGGCGGCGCGGTGATGCCGCGCGACTTCCGGCAGCGCCATGGACCGTGCGAGGGCGCTCTGCCGACACCGTCGAGCGCTGCACCCAAAGCCGCAGCGGCGTCGACGTCGGCGGCGCCGGTGATGGCCTCGCTCGGCAGTAAGTACCGCTGCGATGGCCGCACGCATTGTTCGCAGATGACGTCGTGCGACGAAGCCACCTGGTTCCTGAAGAACTGCCCCAACACGAAGATGGACGGCGACAGCGACGGCGTGCCCTGCGAAACGCAGTGGTGCAGGAAGTAGGTCGCTACAGCCCGCGCAGCGCGCTCATCAACTGTGCGCGCTCGCGGTCCGCGCTGGCCAACTCGACCACGCGCGCGATGAACTGATCTCGTGTCGGGCCGCCGGCTGCGGCGCGGCGCACCAGCACCGCAGCCAGCGGGCCGACGTGCGGCACGAGCAGTTGCTCGGCATCGCGCAGCAGGCGCTCGTTCAGCGCTGTAGCCCGTGGGGCATCGCCGAGCACGTCGTTCAACACCGGCAACACCGCGCCGGTGGGCGGGTGCGTGGCCGCGCCGCGCCGCGCAGCGCCTGCCTGTGCCGCGAGCACCGGCCGCAGGCGCTCGATGAAGGCAGCGCGCCGCGACGCCGGCAGCGCCTCGTTGGCCACGCGCACGAGCAGTGCGTCGACGCCCGCATCGCCTTGTGCGGCAGCGCGGCGGACGACGCAGGCCGCCATCGGCCCGAGGTCATCGACGAGTTCGGCGGCCACGCGCGTCAGCAGATGCTCGGCAAAGGCCGGCGACTTTGAGTGGGTGTTGTCGGGTCGGCCTCGATCAACCCGTTCGCCCTGATCCTTCGATACCTCAGGACGGGGTACGCCCTGCGGGCGTATCGAAGGGCTCGTGGGGGGCTTCGAACCCTCAGCCCGAAGGGATGGGTTCGATGCCGGTTCGACAGGCGAAGCCCGCGGCGACAGCATGCGCAGCGCCGCGGCCGACAGCGCGTGCGGCACCGCGCGATCGGCGGCCAGCGTCAACGCCTGCCGCATCTCGAGCGCACTCTGAAAGCGCTCGTCCGCCGACTTGGCCAGGGCCCGTTGCACGACATGCGCAAAACGCGACAGCGGCACGAACTGCGCATCGTCCGGCGCCGCCAGCGACGGTACCGGCAGGTGCAGCGTCTTGTAGCGGACCACGTCCGGGCTGCCGCGGAACGGCCGCCGGCCGGTCAGCAACTCGAACAGCAACACGCCGCAGGCATAAACGTCGGCGCGCTGGTCGCCCTGCGCCGCGCTGCGGTAGCACTCGGGCGCGAGATAACCGGGCGAGCCCATCACGCCGGCGCGTTGCGGCGGGGCGGCGGCGTCGTCGGCCGCCTCGTCGTCACTGAGCGCGTGCGACAGGCGCGCGATGCCGAAGTCGGTGATCTTCAACCGGCCTTGCGGCGTCACCATCAGGTTCGCCGGCTTGATGTCGCGGTGCCACACGCCTTGCTCGTGCGCGTTTTGCAGCGCGACGAGCAACTGCACCATCAGGCACAGCACGTCGTCCACGGGCAGCGGCTCGGGCCGCACCATGCCGGTCAAAAGCGGCGTACCGCGCACGTACTCCATGGCGATGAAAGACTGCTCGCCGTCTTCGCCGTACTCGTAGACGGCCACGATGCCCGGGTGCGACAGCCGCGCTGCGGCCTGCGCCTCGTTGCGCAGGCGCAGCGCGGCGGCGACGCTGGCCTTGGCCGAGCCGCACGCCGGCTTGCGAAACGTCTTCAGCGCCACCGTGCGATCGAGCAGCGGATCGTGCGCGCGGTAGACGACACCCATCGCGCCTTCGCCGAGCATGTCTTGCAGCGTGTAGCGGCCAAGCCGCGGTGGCGCTGGCGCCTGCACCGCGCCGCGCTCGTCGAGCGGCACACCGGTGGGCGTCAACCTGGCGCTCATGAGTGC
>CADEEN010000535.1 GCA_902826345.1 uncultured Burkholderiales bacterium
GGCGGAGAGTTCAACCACGGCTACACCTACTCGGGCCACCCGGTGGCGTGCGCGGTGGCGCTGGCCAACATCAGGCTGGTGCGTGAGTTGGGGCTGGTCGATCGCGTGCGCGACGACGTCGGCCCGTACCTTGCCGCGGCCTATGCGCAACTGGCCGAGCACCCGCTGGTAGGCGAAGCGCAGACGACGGGCCTGATGGGCGCGCTGCTGCTGGTGAAGACCAAGGACGGCCGGGCGACGGCGTTCCCGCCCGAGCGCGAGGTCGGCATGCTGTGCCGCGGCCACTGCTTTCGCGAGGGCGTGATCATGCGCGCCGTCGGCGACCGCATGATCATCGCGCCGCCGCTGGTGATCACGCGCGCGCAGATCGGCGAGATGGTGGCGTTGATCCGGCGCTGCCTGGACCTGACGCTGGCCGACGTGCGCAAAAACGGCTGGGACCGATGAGCACTGACCCCAATAGCCCGATGCCGTCACAAACCTAGACTGCACCGCTGACCAACCCCACCACTTCACGCTTTTCGCAAGGACCAAGCACCATGGTGACCAAAACGCTTTCCACACTGTTTGCCGCTGCAGCCGTGCTCGTCTCGACCGCGGCGCTGGCGCAGGAAGAGAAAGTGCTCAACATCTACAACTGGTCCGACTACATCGGCGAGGACCTGATCAGGAAGTTCGAGGCGGAGTCGGGCATCAGGGTGCGCTACGACAACTTCGACAACAACGAGATCGTTCACGCCAAGCTCGTCGCCGGCAAGACCGGCTACGACATCATCGTGCCCTCGTCCAACTGGGCCAAGCTGCAGATCGACGGCGGGCTTCTGCAAAAGCTCGACAAGTCGAAGATTCCGAACCTGAAGAACGTCGATCCGGCGATCAACGCGCAGCTCGGCAAGATGGACCCGGGCAACGACTACCTCGTCAACTGGTTGTGGGGTTTCACCACCGTCGGCGTCAACGTCGACAAGGTCAAGGCCGCCCTGGGCAGCACGCCGATGCCGGCCAACGTGTGGGAGCTGGTCTTCAACCCGGAGTACATCAGCAAGATGAAGGGCTGCGGCGTGTCCTTCCTCGACTCGGCCACCGAAGTCATTCCGGCCGCGCTGCACTACCTGGGCAAGCCGCCGTTCTCGAAGGTGCCCAGCGATTACACCGCCGCAGCCAACGTGCTCAAGGCCGTGCGCCCGCATGTCACGCTGTTCAGCTCGTCGGGCTACATCAACGACATGGCCAACGGCTCGATCTGCCTGGCCCTGGGCTGGTCGGGCGACATCAACATCGCACGCCAGCGTGCCATCGACGGCAAGACCGGGCAGAACATCCAGGCGCTGATCCCCACCAACGGCGGCCTGCTGTTCTTCGACACCATGGTCATCCCGGTCGATGCCGCGCGCCCGGGCAACGCGCACAAGTTCATCGACTTCATGCTGCGTCCGGAGAATGCCGCGGCCAACACCAACAAGGTCTTCTATCCGAACGCGGTGCCGGAGTCGAAGAAGTCGGTTCGTGCCGAGGTGGCCAACAACCCGACGGTCTTCCTGCCTCCGGCCGAGCTGGCCAAGATGGTGCCGCCGGATGCTCTCAACAACGATCTGCGTCGCTTGATGACGCGCACCTACACGTCCTTCAAAACGGGTTTGTGATATGCCCGCAGGAGCGCCTGGCTTCCTGAAGATCGAAGGGCTGACCAAGGATTTCGACGGCTACAAGGCCGTCAACAACGTCAGCCTCGACATCGCCAAGGGCGAAATCTTCGCCCTGCTCGGCTCCTCGGGCTGCGGCAAGAGCACGCTGCTGCGCATGTTGGCTGGCTTCGAGACGCCGACCTCGGGTCGCATCCTGCTCGACGGCAAGGACATGGCCACGCTGCCGCCGTACCAACGGCCGGTGAACATGATGTTCCAGAGCTACGCGCTGTTCCCGCATCTCTCGGTCGAGGAGAACATCGCCTTCGGCCTGAAGCGCGACGGCCTGGCCGGCGACAAGGTGCGCGAGCGGGTGGAAGCGATGTTGAAGCTGGTGCAACTGGCCAAGTTCGCCAAGCGCAAGCCGCATCAACTGTCGGGCGGCCAACAGCAGCGCGTCGCGCTCGCGCGCAGCCTCGCCAAGCAGCCGCAGATGCTGCTGCTCGACGAGCCGCTGGGCGCGCTCGACAAGAAGCTGCGCGAAGAAACGCAGATCGAGCTCGTCAACATCATCGAGCAGGTCGGCGTCACGTGCGTCATGGTCACGCACGACCAGGAAGAAGCGATGACGATGGCCTCGCGCATCGCGGTCATGAGCGAAGGCCGCTTCCTGCAGGTCGGCGCGCCGGCCGACATCTACGAAACACCAGCGACGCGCTTCGTCGCCGACTTCATCGGCAACGTCAACCTGATGGACGGCACGC
>CADEEN010000536.1 GCA_902826345.1 uncultured Burkholderiales bacterium
GCTGCGGCGCGACCTGTTCAGCGACGACGGCAAGGCCTACCTGCAGGACGCCGCGCTGCTCGAACGGCTGGCGGTGGACAGGTTGCAGCAGCCGGCGCGCGAAGTCGCCGACGAAGGCTGGAAGTGGGTCGATGTGCGGGCTCGGTACGTCTACGAGGACTATGTGCGGCACGGCGAGGTGCGTCGCGCACGCCGCGCACCGACCGCCGACGAGGCGGCGCGCCATGCGCAGCTCGAAGCCGAGCTGGAAGCGCTGCACACGTGCATGGAGGCGCTATCAGACGACGACGGCGACGAGAACGAGTACGCCGCGCTGGAATCCGACGACGAACGGCTGCAGGCCGAACTGAACACCATCGACGAAGCGCTGGCGGTGTTTCCGGCGGACCTGATGGCGCAGGCCGGCTGCGCGGTGTTCGTGGGTTCCCGTGGAACGGTCGAGGTCAAGCGCGGTCTGGTCCGGCCGGAAGATCGCGATGCGGTCGTGCAGGCCGCGAGGCAAGCCACGAGCGGCGAACCGACCACGAGCACCGCGCTTGTCAGTCTGCCCAAGGGCGGCGCACGCGCGGTGCATTCCGAGAAGCTGATGCGCAGCCTGACCGCGCACCGCGTCGCGGCGATCCAGGCCGAACTGCTGCTGCGGCCTGACGTGGCCCTGGCCGCGCTGACAGCTCATCTGGCCGCGAAGCTGCTCAAGGACGGCTTCCACCGCTACCGTGGCGGCGACGATGCGCTCACGGTCAGCGCGAGCGAGACGCACGAGGGCCTGCGGCGCGAGTCCGCGGACATGGCCGAGGCCGAAGCCTGGAAGCAGATGGAGCAGACCCGCATCGAGTGGACCACGCGACTGCCGGCCGACGGTGCGGCGCTGCTGCCCTGGCTGCTGGCGCAGGAGCGCGACACCGTGGTCGAACTGCTGACCTTCCTCGTCGCCGCCAGCGTCACCGGGGTCGATGGCACCGAGCGCGAACGCCAGAGTACGGACGCGCTGGCCCAGGCGCTCGGTCTCGACATGCGGCGCTGGTGGAAGGCCAGTGCCACCTCGTACTTCAACCATGTGTCGAAGGCGACGACGCTGGCCGCGGTGACCGAGGGTGCGGGCGCGAATGCCGCCGCACCGCTGGCCGGGCTGAAGAAGGACGGCGCGGCGGCGGGCGCCGAGCAGGCGCTGGCCGCAACGGGCTGGCTGCCGCGTTGCCTGCGGACTTCGCAACAACATGCCGAGGTAGACCGCACGCGGCCGGTGAGCGTAGACACGCAGGCCGAGTCCCGAGGTGAGCTTCGAAACGACGACACTGCGGACGAAGTCGTCGGTTGATCGACGACCGGGCCGGCAGGATTCAATGCACCGACGGCAGCGCCGTCACGGGCTCCGGCATCAACGGCACGGCGAACACGTCGTGGTCGCCGGGAAGGCGACGCAGATCTACGCCCTGGCGAACCCGGAGATGAGGCGACGGGCTGGAGAAGGTGGCCGGAGAGTTCCCATCGCCGACGCTGCCGTCCTCGCAGCAGAGCAAGTGTCTGCTCGACTGGCTGCGCTTGCTGTAGCCGCGCTTGGGTAGTTTGTCAGTCGGCGGCCAGGGCATGGATGATCGGGCAACTGCCCGTGGCCGCCCCCGTATCGCATTGGCGCAGCAGCGCCAACAAGGCCTTGCGCATCGCCTTCAGGTCGGCGAGCTTCTCTTCGATGACCTGCAACTTGTGCCCGGCCAGTTCACGCGTTTCGGCACAGGCGCAGGCCTCGTCGAGATCCAGCATGCTGGCGACTTCCTCCAGCGTGAAGCCCAGCACCTGCGCGCGCTTGATGAACCGTACACGCTTGATCGCCGCCGGGCCATAGCGGCGATGTCCGCTCGCCGGTTTGTCCGGTTCAGCCATCAAGCCGCGGCGCTGGTAGTACCGGATCGTCTCGACGTTCACGCCGGCCTCGTCGGCCAATCGCCCTATCGTCAGCTCGCCTGTCATCTGGACCCCTTGACTCCGTACCATGGTACGGAGTCCAACCTTTATGCCATCGAACAAGTTCACCCCCGTGTATGGCCACGTTCAAAGCAAGAGGTTCGCTGCTCGCCGGCGCGTTGACCGCCGTCGGCGCGTCGGTTTGTTGCATCGGCCCGCTTGTGCTGTTGACGCTGGGCATCGGCGGTGCCTGGATCGCCAACTTGACGGCGCTGGAGCCTTTGAGGCCCTGGTTCATCGCTGCGACGCTGCTGTTCTTGGGTCTGGCGTTCCGGTGTCTTTACCTGCAGCCACAGGTCTGCGAGCCCGGCGCGGCGTGCGCCGAGCCGATCGTCCTCAAGCGGCAGCGGCTGATCTTCTGGCTCGTCGCGCTGGGGCTGCTCGCGTTGTTGTCGGTGCCCTGGTTGGCGCCATTCTTTCTGTG
>CADEEN010000537.1 GCA_902826345.1 uncultured Burkholderiales bacterium
AGAACGACATGACCTTGTCGGCCGCGGCGGTCAAGTACTCGATCCTGACCATCGGCGACGGCATGGTGGCGCAACTGCCGGCGCTGCTCAGCGCCTCGGCCGCGGCGCTGCTGGTCACGCGCAGCGGCGGCGACGCCGGCGACAACAACCTGGGCGACGTCATCGGCCGCCAATTCGCCGCCAAGCCGCAGGTGCTGCTGTCGGCCGCCGGGCTGTTTGTCGGCATGGCCGCGGTGCCGGGCTTTCCGGTGCTGGTCTTCCTGCTGCTCGCCTTGATCATCGGCAGCGTCGGCGCACTGCTGCTGCCGCCCGTGCAGGCGCGTGTGCGCCACTTCATGCGGCCGGCGCGCGAGACGGTGCTGCGGCGCAAGGATGCACCGCCCGCCAACCTGGCCACGGCGCTGCCGGCCGTGCGTCCGGCCCTGCCGCTGGTGCTGCACCTGCCCGGCGCGGCGATGGACGGCATGCAGCCCGAGCGCATCGTGCAGGCGTTGGAAGGCGTGCTCGACCGCATCAACCTCGACCTCGGCGTGCCGCTGCCGCGCATCGCGCTCGTGCCGACGACAGGTGCGCGCGAATACGTTCTGCTGGCGCACGAGGTGCCGATCGCGCGCGGCGCCTTGCCCGATGGCCGCGCAGGCGATTTGCCCTCGGCGCTGGCCGAACTCGTGACGCAGTCGCTGCGCCGCCACCTCGGCCTGTTCTTCGGCACGCAGGACGCCAACGGCTACCTCGTGCGCGCCAGCCACGAGCTGCCCGACGTGGTCAAGGAAGTGCTGCGCGCGCTGCCGCTGCAACGCGTGGCCGACGTCCTGCGCCGGTTGATCGAAGAAGAAGCGCCGATCCGCAATGCGCGCGACATCCTGGAAGCGCTGGCCGACGCCGCGCAACGCGAGAAAGACGTGCACGCACTGACCGAGTTCGCGCGCATTGCGCAGAAGCGCCAGTTGAGCCACCGCGTTGCGCCCGACGGCCACCTGCGCGCGCTGCTGCTCGCGCCGGCGTTGGAGGAAGTGCTGCGCCAGGCCATCCGCGTCGTCGGCGGGCAGCAGGTGCTGGCGCTCGATCCGCCGCAAACGCAGTTGCTGTCGCGCGCGCTGGCCGAGGCCGTGCGCTCGCAGCAACCGGGCGCGCTGGTGACGGCGGTGGACGTGCGCCGCCACGTGCGCCTGCTGATCCAGGCCGAGTGTTTCGACACCCCCGTGCTCAGCTACCACGAACTCGCACCCGATCTGCGACTCGAGCCGCTGGGCCGCGTCGAGGTGCCCGATGGCCATTTTCTGGAGGCGCGATGACCCGTTGTAGCTTTGTCGTGGGTCCCTTGCGCGCCGTCGTGCTGCGCTGTGTGTTCATCATTGCCGCGCTGTCGTGTGGCGCCGCGCACGCCATGCCGATCCCCTTCGGCGAGCGCCAGGCCGAGCTGACCGCGCGCGAGCAGCCGATCGCGGCCTTCGTGCAAGACCTCTTCAGCCGCCTCGACATCCCGGTGCAGGTCAGCCCGACGGTGCGCGGCAGCGTCAATGGCAGCTTCAGCGGCCCGGCCGAGCGCACCTGGCGCAGCATCGCCCGCGCCTTCAACCTCGTCGAGTACTACGACGGCGCGGTGCTGCACATCTACTCGCCGGCCGATGTCGGCACGCGCACGTTGCCGCTGTCGCCGGCCACCGCGCAACGCGTGGCCGGCGCGGTTGGTGAGTTGAAGCTCGCCGATGCGCGCAACACGATTCGCACGACGGTCGAAGGCGCGCTCATCGTCAGCGGCGTCAGGCGTTTCATCGAGCAGGTCGAAGAGATTGCCCGCGCGCAGTCGCTGACCGACCGCGCCGGCGCGCCGACCGGCTTTCGCGTCTTCTACCTGCGCTACGCCTGGTCGCAGGACGTGACGATGAACTTCGGCGGCCGCCAGGTCATGCTGCCCGGCGTGGCCAGCATCGTACGCGGGCTGATGACGTCGGACCCGCGCACGCAGGTCGCCACCTCGAGCTACGAAACGCCGCGCTCCAACACCGTGCCCGGCATGCGCGAGCGCGGCCGCAACCTGACGGGCACGCTCGGCGGCGCCGAGGCCGACGTGCAGCAGGCCTCGGGGCCGACGCTGGCCGCGGCGCTGGCCAACACGCCTGGCGGCGTGGCGGGCGGCACGCCGCAGCCGGTGGCCCCACCACCGCCAGCCGCCGACCCCGGCAACCTGGTGCGCGTCGAGGCCGACCCGCGCCTGAACGCCGTCATCGTGCGCGACGTGCCCAGCCGGATGGCGGTGTACGAGGAACTCATCAACGCGCTCGATGTCGAGCCGCAACTGCTCGAGATCGAAGCCACCATCATCGACATCAACACCGACCGCATGCGCGAGCTCGGCATCAACTGGCGCTG
>CADEEN010000538.1 GCA_902826345.1 uncultured Burkholderiales bacterium
GCGGCGCACGAGGCGCGTGGGTGTTCGAACATGGGCAAGCGCCGTTGCCGGTGCCGCCGTTTGCTGTTCAAGCCATAGACACCGTTGGCGCCGGCGACGCGTTCAACGCCGGCTTGTGCGCGGCGTTGGCCGAGCAGGCGACGCTGCCCGAAGCCGCGCGCTTCGCCAGCGCCACCGCGGCGCTGGCCACCACGCGCCGTGGTGCTGCGGTAGCAATGCCTGAGCGCGACGAGGTGGATCGCTTCCTGATCGCGTCACGATGAATTGTTTGCGGCAGGGAGCGCCGACAGGTCCGTGGTTGAACGGCGGCACGACGGCTACGTTGCGGACATTGGGGAGACGAAGTCGAACGGCCCTTCCCGACCCAAAGTGAACGGCGGATGCCGACGAAGCGAGCGCCGGCGAACCGCAGGTCAACGGACGTCGGCTCAGCGCTGAGCCGTGGCGGAGTCCCGTCAAGTGTGATCGGCCGCTAGAGTGACGCTGTGCTGCTTGCGCTTGAAAACCGTGATCGTCACGGTGAGCGCGCACATCAATGCATTTCCGACATTCAGGCACAGACCAAGCGCGTCGGACTGAAAGATCCACATGTACAACCCCGTTGATGCGTTGGCGATCAGCCAACTGCACCACGTCCAAAGGTTGATGGTCGGGCAACCCCGCTCATCTCTGATGCACGTGACGATCTGAGGGATGTAGAGGAACACGCGCAGCGCGTTGAAGATCAGGAAGAACGCTGCAACCAGTGCACCGGTCGCGATCAAGACCAATGGCTCGCCGGCCGCGATCCATTGGTTGATGGTGTTTATCGAGTCGGGCATCGGTCGTCTCATTGGCCTGCCAGCCCAGCACGCCAGTCTGGTCGCTCAGTAGCAGCAGAGTTGGCATCGCCATTGGCGAGACCGTGGCCCGATCGCGAAGTGGCGGCATGCTCACGGCGCAGCACTCTGGTCGCCGACACGAGCAGCAGCTCGTTGGGGCCTTGCCAGCCCGAAGGCGTGTGAAACTGAGTCAGTTGGTCGACCATGGCTTGCCATGCTCTAGCCTGCCGCGCGGGCGACAAGGGGCGAAGGATGCCGATGACGGGTGAGCCGGCGCTGCGGACGAAGTCCACGTAGTCCTCGGCTCGCGGCACGCAAAAAGGTGCGTCGATCGGCGTGACCTCGATCTCGCCGAAGCCCGCATCAGCCAGCAGTTGTGCCGCCAGCCCGGGGCGCCCTAGGCTCAGCAGCGAGCCCGGTGCGAACGGGTCGGCGTCGGGCAGGCCGGCATACAGCCTCGCGGTGCGCAGTGTCCGTGCGATGCACGGATTGACGTCGGGACCGGCGAACACCAATGCGCTCAGCCGCCCACCGACTCGCAGCGCCGAGTGCAGTTGCTGTAGCGCCGCGAGCGGGCGCGTGCAGAACATCAGGCCGAGGCGGCAGATTGCCGCGTCGAATTTCGCCCCTTCCATGCCAAGCGCCTGGGCGTCGGCAACCCGGTAGTGCAGGCGTGGTCCTTTGCCGTCAGCGCGCAGGGTCTCGCGCGCCAACGCCAGCATGCTCGGGTTCGCATCCGTGACCCAGACCTCGCCTTCACCACCCACGCATTGCACGATGTCGAGAGTCTGGTCGCCCGCGCCCGCAGCCACGTCGAGCACCTTGGCGCCGCGGTCGATGCGCGCCGCGTCGAGCAGGCGTTGCGTGGCATCGTGCAGCCATTGGCGGATCAGCGCGGCATGGCGGTGCCAGCCCGCGGCTGCATCGTCCCAGCCGTGGGCATCGGCAGGAGAGGCCTGCACGACCATCACTCCAACCGAATGCCAGTAGCGGGGATGGCGTCGCGCCAGTAGCGCTGCTCGGTGGCGATGCGTTCGCTCATCGCGGCGGGCGAGCCGGCGCTGGCGAGCATCCCCATCTCGGCCAACGCTGCCGGCAGGGCCTTGGACTGAGCTGCAGTGCGGATCGACTGCGACGCGCCTTCGACCAGGGCCGTCGCGGTCGTGCTGGGCATGAAGAACGCAAACCACTCGCGCAGCGACAAGTTGGGATGGCCTTGCTCGACGAACGTGGGCACGTCCGGCATGAACACGCTGCGCGTTGCGCCTGACGTCGCCAGCACGCGCAGCTTGCCCGCTGCATGGTGCGGCCGCAGCAATCCTTCCGGCAGTACCAGGCAGGCGATGCGCCCGCCCATCAAATCCACCATCGCCGGTGGCCCACCGGCATAGGCCACATGCTGCGCTTCGACTTTGGTTTCGCGATAGAGCATCGCGGCAACCACATGGGGCAGCGTGCCGGCACCCGGCGAGCCGTAGTTCGACCGCGACGGGTTGGCGCGTGACCACTCGATGAACTCGCTCAAGCTGCGCACGGTGGCAGGCACGGCC
>CADEEN010000539.1 GCA_902826345.1 uncultured Burkholderiales bacterium
CCAATCTGTGACAACAGCAGCGATCCAAGGATCCTCGGAATCTGACCAATAATCTCGACGACGTCTCGACGTTTCCATCCAACCTTCAGCATCCACCAATGGGCTCGCGCATGGGCGATGGGAAATGATTGCCCAAGGATGTGTGCGCGTTCAAGAAGCGTAAAGGCAGGGTTTAGGTTTCCGGCCTTGTACTGCTCGATGGCCGCGGTCATTTCTGCAAGGTAGGCCTGTAGGAGTTGAGGATGCATAAAGTCCACAGTTGACTGTGCCTCTTACTGTACGTGATGAACGATTCAGAAGCCAGTGAGATACTTGCTGGAACCGCTCAGCAATAATTAACAGCTGATACATCGACGACTATGACCGGGACGAAGTGTCCCCCTGCACTCACCGGAAGGGGGGGCAAACCCACCACAGGGGCGAGAGTGGATTGTGTGACCGTTAGGGCAGGATAGAGGTTGGCCCATTGAGCAGAGGCCTGCTCTTATTTACTCGAGCGGTGAGGAGGTGACGATGCATCTGTTCATCCAATCCCACAAAGGTGACGAGTCTGATCATTGGCACCAAGGTGCGCTTGCTCTAGCCGGGTTATTGTGGCTGATCTTGTCGTTGAGCGCCTGCTCTTCAGCGCGCAAAGAATATGTGGTGGATTTTGTCAAGGGAAACGATGTAACCGCTGAGGGGTCACGCGAACATCCCTGCCAGACTGAGTTGCAATGCCAAACGCTGGCTGAGCGCGATGGGGTCCGATCATATTGGATAGTCTATCAGTGAGAGATGCATCGTAGTCATCGATCCGTGCATCTTGAGGAATGAGACGAACGCAGGGAAGTCGTACGTCGTTGGAATGTTTTGGTGGCGGTGCCCCGGATTGAACGGGGGACCCGCGGCTTATGAGTCCGCTGCTCTACCAACTGAGCTACACCGCCACGAGGTTTCGATGAAGCGTGCCGATGATAGCCGAAGACTGTGGCCGGTGTCTACCGATCGCAGGTGGTGACGGCACCCCATGCCTAGACGAAGGCACTCGAAACCCGTTAAGGTTCCTTCGTCAATGTGTGGAGACTGACATGACCAAGGGGAATGGTCGGGCAATCGTCATCACCGGAGCCTCAACAGGGATTGGTGCGACCTGTGCCATTCATCTTGATCGGTTGGGGTTCAACGTCTTCGCAGGAATACGGAAACCGGACGACGGTCTGGCCCTTCAAAAGGCCAGTTCAGGTCGACTGGTGCCGATTGAGCTCGACGTGACGGATCTTTCCACGATCCAGAATTCTCATGCACTGGTGTCATGGAAGACTGGCAAAAGTGGTCTGTATGGCCTCGTGAACAATGCGGGCATTGCAATAGTCAGTCCCCTGGAAGCCGTCCCCCTTGCAGACCTTCGGCATCAGCTCGAAGTTAATGTTGTCGGGCAGGTTGCGGTCACCCAAACGTTTCTGCCACTCATACGACAGGCGCGAGGGCGAATCATCAATATGGGATCCATTGCCGGTCTGACCACCATACCGTTGATGGGACCCTATTCGGCATCGAAGTTCGCCCTTGAAGCGATGACGGACGCGTTGCGCTTGGAAGTTCGGCAGTGGGGCATTCACGTGTCGATCATCGAGCCAGGCGCCATTGCTACGCCGATTTGGAACAAATCGACGATCGATGCTGCCGAACGTGAAGCTGGAGTCAAAGAGGATGTTCGATCGTTGTATCAGCCCATGGTGGCCGCCGTGCGGAAGGTCGTTGAAGAGGCTTCAACTAGGGCCATTTCATCTGATGCGGTGGCGAAGGTCGTAGAAAATGCCCTGACGGCTTCGACTCCAAGAACTCGATATTTGGTTGGAACCGATGCCAAGCTTCGCGCATTCGTGGCGAAGCTGCTTTCCGATCGCATGTCGGACCGACTGTTAAGCTGGGTTCTTAAACTACCGCGCTGAATAGAATCAAGAAATGGGTTGTCAACGAGAATGTGACAGGTGGTTTGAACATTTCGGTTGGTCAGCCGACCAAGTCGGGGTTGAGGCGGGTGAGCGGCTTGACGGAGATGGCCTTGATCTCGTTGTAGACGATTTTACGGCCGACTTGACGGAGACGACTAAAGACACCCTCAACGATCACCTGATCTCCTTCACGAACCTCCACCTGTCCGAGACTTACCACCTTTAACGTTCCCGCTTGGTCCTGAAGTAAGAACCCATAAGCCGGTTGTCCTTGACGATTTGTGGCTAGCTGGACGTTCATCACTTTTCCAGTCACCATGACATCGAGGTGATCGTACTGCTCCGGGTGGGCCAGGAGCTCGGCGATTTCGACCAGGCCTCCGGCAGAAGCGGGTGAGGTCCCACACCAGGACATAGCGACG
>CADEEN010000540.1 GCA_902826345.1 uncultured Burkholderiales bacterium
CGATTTGCGGCGCGCGCGGGCCGATTACTTCGCTAACCAGTCAATCGAGCGGACGTCCAAAAGCTTGCTTCGCAAGCTTTCGGCCGCCGCTCATGTCGAACGTTATGCGTCACGAGGCCAATGTCCGCACCGCAGTAGTTGACGAAATACGGCAATGCCGTATCATACGGGCATGCGAACGGTTGCCGAAACGCCCATCTTCATCCGCTACGCGCGAGATGTGTGGACCGAGGACGAGCGCCAGCAGTTCATCAATTGGATTGCAGCCAATCCTGAAGCCGGAGATGTCATTCCAGGCACAGGCGGTTGCAGGAAGGTCAGGTGGGCTGCCTCGGGTAGAGGCAAGCGAGGTGGCTCACGAGTGATCTACTTCCTCATGGCCGAAGAAGCGGTCTGGTTGTTGATCGTTTACACCAAAGCCAAGTTTGACAATCTGCCGGCCAGTTTCCTGGCCGAGCTGAAGAAAGGAGTCGAAGATGCCCTCTGAAATGGAGAAGTTCCAGAAGGATCTGCTTCAGTCCGTCAGGCAAATGCGCGCGGGCAAGGCAGGTCGGGTAACCAAGGTCACCCTACCCGCAGCGGCAGAAGCACGCGCAAGCACGGGCCTATCGCAAATTGAGTTTGCACACCTCCTTGGTGTGTCGCCGCGCACGCTTCAAGACTGGGAGCAAGGTCGTCGGGAGCCGACAGGTGCCGCACGCACACTCTTGAAGGTGGCTGTAAAGCATCCCAAAGTGCTGTTGGGCATTGGTGACGCATAACCCCTCGGTCAAGGCGAGTCCCAACAGCTACGCACGTAAGGCCCGGCTGGGCCAAACTTATCAGCGTCCCATCCGGGCCTTACGCGCTCCGCTGTAGGGCCCGCCTTACCTCGAACTAGAAGGGCTTCCCCCTTTGTCAAGCGAATGAAGTTCTCGAGCCGCGCAGCGGCTCGATTCATTTCTGGTCTTCAGCTTCACCGCGCTCATGCGCATCGCGTCGAGTCTTCGAGCAAGGGTGCGGACGGACAAACTACAACCGGTCATTGATGCAGCGTTGCTCGTTGCTGAGCGTGGCTGCGGACCCTGATGAAAGACGAAAGACGCGCGCGGGGGCCTCATTCGTTAGCCGAGGACGATCGGGCGATCGCCTCCTCGAGTTAAACAGGCACACCCCGCGCAGGTCCAACCTTGCTCATCAACGCTGTTCGCATCACGCGGTGGAGGAAAACAGGTTCGGTCTTCTTCTTGGTCAGCGGTATTGGCTGTTGGCTACACCGGCAACTTGAACTGCTCGCCGCGCGCCAGCATCGCCCAGGCCATGCGCGCATTCTTCGCCGCGATGGCCACCACCGCCTTCCAGTAGCCTCGTCGCTGCTCGAGCGCCGTGGCCCAGCGGCTCACACCGTCGGCCTTGTTCTTGGCCGCCGCGAGCACGGCGCGCGCGCCGAGGATCAGCATCGTGCGCAGGTAAGCGTCGCCGGCCTTGGTGATGCGCCCCAGCCGCGTCTTGCCGCCCGAGCTGTACTGCCCCGGCGTCAAGCCGAGCCAGGCGGCGAACTGCCGCCCGCACTTGAACTCGTGGCCATTGCCGATCATGGCCAGGATCGCCGTGGCCGTGGTCGGCCCCACGCCCGACAGGCGCATCAGTTGCCTGGCGCGCTCATCCTCGCGCGCGATCGTCTGGATGTGGGTGTCGTACTGCGCAATGCGCTCATCGAGCCGATGCAGCTCGCTGAGCAGATCGCCGACAACCGTGTTGGCCCAGCCGGGCAGGTCTTCAAGCACCTGGCCGGCCTCGCGGCGCACGGTGGCCGCCTTCAAAGGCAACACGATGCCCAGCTCGGACAACAGACCTCGCAGGCGGTTGATGCACGCGGTGCGCGCCTCGACGAAGCCTTGCCGCGCGCGGTGCACCATCAGCCGCGCCTGCTGATCGATGGACTTCACCGGCACGAAGCGCGTCGAAGGCCGCTGCACGGCTTCGCAGATGGCTGCGGCATCGGCCGCGTCGTTCTTGCCGCGCACACCGCTCATGCGGTAGGGAGCGACGAACTTGGGCGCGATCAGGCGCACGGTGTGGCCATGAACAGCAAACAGGCGTGCCCAGTGGTGGCCGCCCGAGCAGGCTTCCATGGCCACCGTGCACGGCGGCAACGAGACGATCAGCTCGTGCAGCTTGGCGCGGGCGACGCTCGGGCGCACGAGCGCGGGCTTGCCGTGCTCATCGACGCCATGGACCGCGAAGACGTTCTTGGCGAGATCGATGCCGACGTAGACAATGCTCATGACTTCCCCTCTCACAGGTGGTTGATGGAAACGAACACTTCCCATCGTGGCACTTCGATGCCGTACTGCGCTTCACTGCGCGCACCTCGG
>CADEEN010000541.1 GCA_902826345.1 uncultured Burkholderiales bacterium
CCTACCTTCGCGCCCGCGCGCGGCCCCGTCGTCGTCGCCGCCGAGATCGGCCTTGTTCAGCACGACCACTGCGCCGACGCGCGCCAGCCGCGTGAAGGCCAGGTAGCGCTCGAGCCGCCGCGGGTTGAAGTCATGGTCCAGGCCCATGACGATCAGCACCGTATCGACGTTGGCGACGAGCACGACGCGCGTCACCTTGTCGCGGCCGTCGTGCAGGCGGCGTGCGATCTGGTTCATCGGTGGCACGCGCACGTGCACCCACCATTCGGCCAGCGGGTTGCGCTGCGCGTAGGCCCAGTCGCCCACGGCCAAGGCATCGTTGTCGAGCGCCGCGTGCAGGGCCGGCAGCACGCGCGCGCGCACGGCGTGGTTGCCGTTGTGCAGCATGACGCTGTCGCGCTGCACTTCGACGACGCGCATCAGCGTGTCGTCGGCACGCACGGCGGGCAGGGAAGAAAGGATGCGTGGCGCCAGGCCGATGGCGCGCAGGCGTTCGAGATCAAAGAGGTCGATCATGGGTGTTCGTGAGATGGACAAAGCAAAGCCGAGCCGCAGCGAGTGCTGCGGACGAAAAAGCGTGGGGCTTGCGGGGCCGCGACCTCAATCGGTCACGGCGTCACGAACACTCGGCAGGAGCGTGTGGCGCGCGAGAACGATCAGGCGGCTGCCGTGCAGGCCAGCGAAGGGGCAAGGTCCAGATGGGTCATGGCGGCCTCCTGCGGCGAGTTGAACAAAACGAGGCCGCGACTGTGCACGCGCGAGCGCGTTGCGTCAACCGGTAAGGTAGGGACGATCAGAACTCAACGCCGATCAGCGCCATCGCGCGCCGGAGTTCGCCACCCACTCGATCAACGCATCGAGCGCCGGCCGACCTTTGGCAAGCGCGGCCGCGTCGTCGTGGTTGATGAACGCCGCCACCACCCAGGTGTCGCCGCGCGTGTCGCGCACCGTGCCGGCGAGTGCGGTCACGTTCTTCAGCGTGCCGGTCTTCAGCCGCGCCCAGCCTTCGGCGCGTGTGCCTTTCAAGCGGCGGCGCATCGTGCCGTCGACGCCGGCCAGCGGCAGGCTCATCAGCAGCTCGGGCGCGTGCGGTCCGTCGAGCGCCGCTTCGAGCGCGTGCGCCATCGTGCGCGGCGCGATGCGCTCGCTGCGCGACAGGCCCGAGCCGTTGTCCATCACCAGGCCGTCGCGGTCGATGCGCTTGTCGTCGAACCAGCGCTGCACCTCGCGCTGCGCGAGCTGCTGCGTGCTCATCCGCGGGTTCGCGGCCATCGCCGCCACGCCGAGTTGCAGGAACAACAACCGCGTCTGCGGGTTGTCGCTGGCCTTGTTCATGTGGCGCAGCACTTCGCCCCAAGGCCGCGACAGGTGCTGCGCGATGCGCTGCGCGCCCGCCGGCAGCGCCGCTTCGCGCACGGCGCCCGGCGCACCCGCGAAGCGCCCACCGAGGCTCGCCCACACCGCGCGCACCTGGCGTTCGGTGATGACGTTGCGGTCGAGCAGTTGCAGTGACGCTTGCGCTTCGCAGCGGCGCGGGAAGCCGCCCTGCAGCGCGATGCGCCACTGGCCCGGCGAGGTCTCGCCGACGCGCGGCGGCAACCAGTGGTCGTCCCAATCGGCGCACGCGCTGTCGTTCAGCGCGACGCCACTCGCATCGACGCTGACACCGTCGAGCGGCGGCACCAGGCGCGCGGTGATCGTGCCGCTGTCGGCCGACGACAGCGCCAATCCCATCAGGTTGCCACCGAGCATCAGCGCATCCGGAATCACGTTGTACGGCCACTCCGGCGCGTTGTCGAACGGCGGCAGGCCGACGTCGATGCGCGCCGGCCGGAACAGCGTGCGGTCGAGCACGAGGCCGCCGCCGATGGTGTGCACGCCGCGCTGGCGCAACTCGAACAGCAATTGCCACAGCGCGGGCAGGCCGAAATCCGGGTCGGCGCCACCGACGAGCACGAGGTCGCCGTCGAGCACGCCGTTGTTCACCGCGCCGCTGATGTGCAGCTCGGTGCGCCCGCGGTGGTTCGGTCCGAGCAAGTCGAGCGCGACGATGGTCGTGATGACCTTCATCGCCGAGCCCGGCTGCATCGGCACATCGGCGCGGTGCTGCCAGGTGCGCGCCCAGAACGTCTGCGGAATCGCGATCGCGCCGAACGATTCAGGCGGCAGGCCGGCCTGCGCGAGCGCGGCGGCCACGGGGGCGGGCAAAGGATCGTCGAATGCGGTGGCAGCGCAGGGCGCGGCAAGCAGACAGACGATGAGCGACGCAGCGATCGACGACGGCAGTGTCTTCACGCGGCCTTCACACCCAGCCGAATTGCGCCCGCACCTCGCGCGCGGTGACGTTGATCGGCGC
>CADEEN010000542.1 GCA_902826345.1 uncultured Burkholderiales bacterium
GAGCGATGCGCCGCCGGTTACGGTGCCCGTCGCTGCGGAAGATCCGCCTCCGAAGTCGCTGATCGAACCTGATCGGTGCTTGATCGTGGGCGGAGCGGGCATGACGTACGAAGCCTGGAACAACTGCGATGCAGACACCGGCCTGCTGTTCGTCTCCGCACCGGATCACAGCGGGGCCTGTCAGCACAAGTGGCTGAGGAAGCGAAATGACGCGGGCATCATTCCGGCCAGGAGGACAGCGGACGTGCGGCTGTGCCGCGTCGACGTTCGCGACGGAAAGCGTCCCGCGGTCCAAGGCTGCGACTGCCCGCCTGGCTCGAAGCGCTTCGAAACTTCTCACCTGGGGCGGTGAACGCACCATGAACTTGCCTCAAGCGCTTCATACGACTCTCGTTAACGGCCCCAGGCCCGACACGTATGCATGCCTCACCAACCGGATCCTCAACCGCCGCAGGTGGTTCCGCACCACCTTGCGCGCGCTGGCACTGCTCGCCTCGCTGATGGCGTTCCAGCCTGCGGGCGCCACATGGTGCCCGTGCTTCACCAAGTGCTTCGGCATCAACGATCCCCAGTTTCGTCGCATCTGCGAAGGCGAGTGCTACAACGACTGTGCGCTCGGCAAGGCAGGCACGCAGCAAGGCGCGCCTGGATCAGCGGCGCCACGCCCTCCGAGCCCCTTGTTCGGTGCGCTACGCAGGGGCGACCTCGCGGTGTTCGACAGCGTGCCCGCGTACCGCGCGCGCCTGTACGTCGGCGCGGCGCTGACGGCTGTGTCGAAGGAGTGCAAGAGCGCCAAGGGGCGCCGTCCCGACAGCGTCGTCGACGCTGCGTCGTACTTCGTCGAACCGCCGAACAGGAGGCACGAACTTGGGGGAGCGTTTCTCTTCTACGGCATCACGCAGGCAGACGCAGCCTTCATGGCCGAGCACGACGGCGCCAACGATGTGCGCTGGCTGGTCGGAAACTCCGGCTGCGACGCCGATGCGCTGGCGTGGGTGGCTCATGTCAACCGATTCCTCGCCGAGCCGGCTCATGCCGGGCCGTTTCCGCTCGCACGGAAGGTCTGTGACAGTGGGGGTTTGGGCATACCGCGTGAGGGTTGCGACTGCTTCGCGCGATCGTTCGACATGGAATCGACTCCGGCACGCCGACGCAGCATCCTCGGCGCCGCCGATCCGCAACGCGCGTTGCCGCTGACTTTCCAAGATCGCGACTTCACGATGCGCGTCACGTACAAGTGCTCGAGCGAGCCGCGGCGTCCGTCGGCATCAGAACTCGTGACCACTGAGCGCGATCCGGGCGGCTACGGCGTTCCGATCGAAGAGCGAACGTATTACCTTGTCGGCCGTGATCGCAACGGCTATCCGTACCAGGGCACGTGCGAAGTCGTGCGCAAGGGGAAGAACCGCTACCAGATGGTCAAAGCGATCAATGGCGTGCGTATGGAGGGCATCGGACTGGTCTCAGGTACGACGCTGACTTTCCATGGCCCGCAGCCCGATCCGATGACGTACGCGATCCGTGACGACGGCAGCCTGCATGCGAAGCGCGAAGGCGGTGCTTGGGAGAGCATCCAGACCCAGCAGCCGGGGACCGCGGCGCGCCAGCAGCCGTCGCCTGGGGCAGCGGCAGCGCAGGCGCAAAGAGACCAGCGCCAAGCGGCCACCATGGCAAAGTACTGCGGCAATCTGGCGGCCGCAGCCGCACACGTTCGCGATGCGGCCGCCAGGCGGCCGTCCGTACAGGCCGAGAGTCAGGCACAGCGGTTGGAGAGGGCCTACCAGGAGCGCTGTGGGAAGCAACCCTGAACGCCGGCCCACCGCACAGCATGCCGCGGGACGCAATCGACTGGCCGAGATGCGCCTGCCTCGCCTCAGGGGTTCACTCCAACCACATCAACCCGCCCGATCGAGCTTGTCGAGAAGGACCAGCGCACGCTTGGGATTGCCGCGCGCCGCGCGCGTTTCGAAGCGTACGCGGGCGTCGTAGTTCGCCAGGGCCACACCGTGGCCAGCTCGTCCATCAGCTTGTTGATGCTGGTGGAGTTGGACTTCGCCAAGGCCTTCAGCCGCTCGTGCTTGTCATCGGGCAAACGGATCGTCAACGTGGCATGGAAACACCTCCAGGCATTGTTCAGGTGTCAGCACCCGCAGTGAAGGGAATTTGAGTTTGCCTTTGCGGACAGCACCGAGTTTGCCAAAACAGGTCCGCGCGTCCAAGAAAATCCTCGTACTCGGCAAACAGCGTCGGCCCGAGGACTGGCTGGTACTGGCCGCTCAAGCGTGCTCGCAGCACGGCACGCTGCCGCCGCCGCCGCCGCCGCGCAGAAGGGCCGATCCG
>CADEEN010000543.1 GCA_902826345.1 uncultured Burkholderiales bacterium
CTACGAGAAGCTGCGCACGGTGATCGAGAAGAAGATGTTCTCCAACACCGAGGAGTTGCTGCCGGTGATCAGCTTCAATGCGAAGGCGAGTGCGGACGAAGCGAAGAAGCACGAAGACTTCGTCACGCGCATGGTGGCCAAGGGTTACACGCACAAGCAGGTGCGGTTGTTGTGCGAGTGGTATCTGCGCGTCAGAAAGTCGAGCTGAGGGAGCGTCCTTGCATCAGCACATCATCGATCGTCGTCTGGCCGGCAAGAACAAGTCGGTCGGCAACCGCGAGCGTTTTCTGCGCCGCTACAAGGAGCAGATCAAGGACGCGGTGAAGCGGGCGATCGACGGTCGCGGCATCCGCGACATCGAGCGCGGCGAAGAGATCACGATCCCGAAGAAGGACATCCACGAGCCCGTGTTCCACCACGGCCAGGGCGGCGTGCGCGAGACGGTGCACCCCGGCAACCGCGAATACATCCAGGGCGACCGCATCGAGCGGCCGCAGCAGGGCGGTGGCGGTGGCAGCGGCAAGGGCCAGGCCAGCGACTCGGGCGAGGGCGAAGACGACTTCACCTTCACGCTGACGAAGGAAGAGTTCATGCAGGTCTTCTTCGAAGACCTGGCGCTGCCGCACCTGATCCGCACGCAGCTTGCCGAAACGCCGGAGTGGAAGAGCCACCGCGCCGGATTCACCAGCGACGGCACGCCGAACAACCTGCATGTCGTGCGCTCGATGCGCGGTGCGATCGGCCGGCGCATCGCCATCGGCGCGGACGCGCGACGCGAGCTGCGCGACTGCGAAGAAGAACTCGAAGCGCTGCTGAAGGACGCGCCGTTGGGCGACACGGCGTCGGGCCAACAGATCACGACACTGAAGATGCGCATCGAGGAGTTGCGCGCCCGCATCGCCCGCATTCCGTATCTGGACCCGATCGATCTGCGATTCCGCAACCGCGTGCGGGTACCGGTGCCGACGAGCAAAGCGGTGATGTTCTGCTTGATGGACGTGTCGGGCTCGATGGACGAGAGCCGTAAGGATCTGGCCAAGCGCTTCTTCATCCTGCTGTACCTCTTCCTGACGCGCCACTACGAGAAGATCGACGTCGTCTTCATCCGCCACCACACGCAGGCGGCCGAAGTCGACGAGCAGAACTTCTTCCACGCCACCGAGACCGGCGGCACCGTGGTCTCTTCGGCGCTGGTGCTGATGGAGGAGATCATCCGCGCACGCTATTCGCCCAGCGAGTGGAACATCTACGGCGCGCAGGCCAGCGACGGCGACAACTGGCATCACGACAGCGGCCGTTGCCGCGAGTTGCTCGACCAGAAATTGCTGCCGCTGTGCCGCTACTACGCCTACGTGCAAGTGGCCGAGGAAGAGCAAAACCTGTGGACCGAGTACACGCAGTTGCTCGAGACGCAGCCGCACTTCGCGATGCGCAAGGCCACCGAGGCGAGCCAGATTTATCCTGTGTTCCGCGACCTGTTCAAGAAAGAGGGCGCGCAGCCTAAAGCAGCATGAAGGTCGCAGCATGAGCGCAGTTCGAGCCCCCGAACCCCTGCCCGGCCCGAGCGACTGGAGCTTCGAGCTGATCGAGCGCTATCACGACGTGATCCGTGCCACGGCGCAGCGCTTCGGCCTCGACACCTACCCGAACCAGCTCGAGATCATCACCGCCGAGCAGATGATGGACGCCTACGCCAGCGTCGGCATGCCGGTGAACTACCGCCACTGGAGCTACGGCAAGGAGTTCATCTCCACCGAGAAGAACTACAAGCGCGGCCACATGGGCCTGGCCTACGAGATCGTCATCAACTCCAACCCCTGCATCAGCTACCTGATGGAGGAGAACTCGATGGCGATGCAGGCGCTGGTGATCGCGCATGCCGCCTACGGCCACAACAGCTTCTTCAAGGGCAACTACCTGTTCCGCATGTGGACCGATGCGTCGTCGATCATCGACTACCTGGTCTACGCCAAGAACTACGTCGCCGATTGCGAAGAGCGCCACGGCATCGACGCGGTCGAAGAGCTGCTCGACTCCTGCCATGCGCTGATGAACCACGGCGTCGATCGCTACCGCCGCCCGTCGCGCAAATCACTCGCGCAGGAGCTCGCCGAGCGCAAGGACCGTGAGGCCTATGCCCAGCAGCAGGTCAACGACCTGTGGCGCACGCTGCCCAAGCGCGCCGACAAGGCCGATGCCGCTGCGGCGGCCAAGCGCTTCCCCGACGAGCCGCAGGAAAACCTGCTGTACTTCATGGAGAAGAACGCGCCGCTGCTGGAGCCCTGGCAGCGCGAGATCGTGCGCATCGTGCGCAAGGTGGCGCAGTACTTCTACC
>CADEEN010000544.1 GCA_902826345.1 uncultured Burkholderiales bacterium
GTCGACGCCGTAGATGTAGTCGTGGTAGCGGCGCGTGGCGGCGAGCAGGCCGACCTGCGCGCCGATGTTCCAGTCGGCGAGGCGCCAGTCGACGTTGACGTTGGGCTGCGTCGTCCAGCCGATGGCCTTGGGACTGCGCTGCACGGTGAAGACGGCGTGCACCGGCAGGCGGAACTCGAGCTTCCAGCCGGGGCCTTCGGCCAGCCGCAGGTTGACGTTGGGGCCGACTTCGAGTGCGCCGGCGAGCTCGGGCATGCCGCGGCGGGCGACGTTGTCGTCGCCGCGCGTCGGCGCGGAGAAGCCGACGCTGACGTCGACGTCGAAGCGCTGGCTGTCGACGAAGACGGCGCGTGCGCCGTCGCGGTCGGCGCGCAAGAAGTCGCCGCGGTAGACGAAGTAGGGCAGCGGCAGCAGCCAGCTCTGGTTCTGGTCGCTGCCGCGGTAGTGCGGCAGGGTCAGCGCGGACAGGCCGAGGCCGGCCTCCCACAACGGCTGCTGTGTCGGCTGCTCGGCGGCGGCGGCAGGCAGCGCAACGCTGCACAGCACCGCGACGGCCGCAGCGCGGGTCGAGCGTGTCAAACCAGTTCTCCCTCGGCCCAGGCGTGGCCTTCGATTTCGACGTCGAGTTCACGCCGGCAGATGTCGGCGTGCAGAAAGACCAACCCGGCCGCGTCGCATCCGAGTTCCGGCGCGGCGCGCGCGAGTTCATCGGCCACCGCGGCGTGGTCCCGCGCGTGGCGCACGTAAACCACGGCGTGCAGATCGTGCAACGACCAGCGCGCACTACTTTGGCCGCGTGCGGTGTCGAGCACGGCTTGCAGGTTGGCGACGGTTTCGCGCACCTGCGCGCGCACGTCGCCAATGTGCACCGACTCGTGGCCGACGATGCTCGCCGTGCCGGAGACGAACAGGCCCAGGCGGCCCGCGCCGGACTCGGCGAGCGCGGCGCGCGAGAAGGTCGGCGCGCGCGGGCCGTAGCGCTGCGGGTAGCGGTACGCCGACACCTGGCGCGGGTTCTCGACATGGCGCACCGCGCGCCGGCCGGCCAGAAAGCGCATGCGCAGCGGGCCGCTCGCGGTGCCGATCGCGCAGGCGGCGGGCGAGCCTTCGAACACCTGCTCGCCGGCATCGAGAAAGGCTTGTTGCCGGCCGGCGTTGAACCGCTTGTAGCGCTCCATCGCCGCGCCTTCTTCATTGATGCGCGGCAGGTAGTTCCAGACGCGCAGCAGGTGCGGGAAGCCGGTGGTGCGCAGCGCGTCGAACAGGCCCGCGTAGGCGTGGCCGGCGGCGGCTTCGAGGCCGGCAGTCTCGGCCACATCGACGCTGCCGAAGAGCCAGTCGGCGTCGTGCAGCCACTGCACACCCTGAGCGTTGGCGCCGGCGGTTACCGCGCCCTGGCCGAACCAGACGTCCTGCACCGGCTTGCTCGCACCGAGCAGCGGCAGCGGCACACCGGCGATCGGCGGCTCGGCAGCGCTGCCGTAGAGCAAGCCGCCCAGCAGCGCGTCGCTGCCCGGCGCGCCTGCGGCCCGAGAAGCCCCGGGCGTTCGCCGTGAACTCAGCGCGTGCAGCACGTGGCGCGGCGGCGCGTCGATGGCAGCGGTGGCGGTCATCGCGCAGCCGTCATCACGGTTTCGCCCTGGACCGGCCCGGCGTCGGCCACGAGTTCGCGGCGCCGGCGCCAGGCGCGCCAACTGCGCGGCAGGTGGCCGAGCGACGTCACCCAATAGACGCACTTGAAGAAGGCCAGCGACGGCCGGAACGGCGTGCGGCTGAAGATGTCGCCGGCCAGCACCGACAACACCGCTTCCTTGGCGCGCAGGATGTTGCGCGGGCGCATGAACAGCTCGCGGATGGCCGGGTTGGTCATGCGGTAGATGAACCACGAGAATTCGCGCGGGCCCTTGCGCATGTGGGCTTCGAAGCGGCGGCGCGCGGCCAGCGCGCGTTGGGGCTCGCGCAGGCTGGCCTGCACGACGGGCACGGCCTGGAACGCGCTTTCCATCGCCAGATAAACGCCCGACGAGAACACCGGATCGACGAAGGCGAACGCGTCGCCGACCATCAGCCAACGCGAGCCGGTGGCCTGGCGTGCGCTGTACGAATAGTTGCCGGTGGCATGCACCTGGTTGTCGACCAGCGACGCTTCGCGCAGCCGCTCCATCAGCGTCGGCACGGTGGCCAGCGTGTCGAGAAAGAACTCTTTCAGCGGCTTGTCGCGCGTCTTCAGGTAGCTCGGCCAACAGGTGGCGCCGACACTGGTCGTGCCGTCGGCCAGCGGGATGAACCAGAACCAGCCGTGGTCGAACCAGAAGATGCTGATGTTGCCTT
>CADEEN010000545.1 GCA_902826345.1 uncultured Burkholderiales bacterium
CCTCGACGAGCTCGTCGACGCGCTGCGGACGAACGACGACGCGGCGCTCGGCGCAGATCACATAGGTGCGCGACGCACCACTCGCCTCGTTCTTGAGGCCCTGCAGCCGAAGCCAGTCATTGAGTTCGGGCTCGCCGCAGTCGAACCCGGCGAAATCGTGGTGCGCCTGGATGTGCTCTGGAGCGGTGACCCGTGGCTCGACGCTCATCGCTCCCAGGGGGCCCGCGTGCGAAGCAGACGCCGGAGCCGCGGATTCTCAGTGGGCGGGGCGTCGAGGGCCGCGGTAAAGCGCTTGAAGGCTTGGTCGTCGAGCTGGAACAACCGCCGGTCGAGGAGCACCTCGGTGGCCTCGCGGCGGGCGGCCTCGAGCATGAACTCCGAGCGGTTCTTGCCAAGCGCCTCGGCGGCCCGGTCGATCAGGTCCCGGCTTGTGGCGTCGATGCGCAGGTTGATGGACATGCGGTCGGGGGCGGCAATGGCGGCCATCTTGGCTCCTGTCTACACAACGACATTACCGAGCCGTATAGACGTTGTCAACCACGCCGTGGAGGGTGGCGCGGCCCAGCTGTGTCGACCCAGCGTGCGATAGCGTGCAGTGCGCCACGGCAAGGGTGGCATCCCTGGCAATGACGGCAACGTGCTTTCTGTAAGTGGCATATTCTAAAGGACCTGATCGGGTTCGAATCCCACCCTCTCCGCCATCACAAAGCAATGAAACCAAACGGGTTAGTACTACTTTGTCACCTTCGGAGCGGGGCGTTGCGACGGAAGGCGTCGAGCATGCCGAGTAGCCGCCGGTTGTGGATGACGTAGAGCAAGCCAAAGATCTCGCGGACCCAGCCGCGCACGACGGGCAGCGTGGGGCGCGGCTGGTCAAGTGTTCGCCGACCACGTTCGATCTGGAGGAACGTGAAGGCCACGGCCGTGAGCACGACGTGGTGCGTCCAGCCTCGATAGGTACGGCCTTCGAAGTGGTCGAGGCCGAGGTCATCCTTGAGTTCGCGATACTGCTGCTCGATCGGCCAGCGACTGCGCGCGAGCGTCACCAAGTCGTGCAGCGTCGCCGTCGGCGGCAGGTGCAGCAGGTAGTATTTGTGGACCTCGGCCGGCGAGCGTTCGCACAGCAGCCAGCGATCGCCGCGTCCTTCCACGGGCCGAACGCGCAGCGCACAGAAACGGGCGGCGATCGGCTGCGCCGGATCCGCGCCCCACGTCACGGTCTCCCACGCGGCCGTCGGCGCCGCGGCCGCCAGATCGGCGGCACTGATCGGTTCGCCCTCCACGCCTGCCACCGTGAAGACGAGATCGCCTCGAATCGCCACGCCATACGCGAGCCCGAGGCGCTCCAGGCCCTCGCGAAACGCCGCGTTGCGCCCGTAGTCCGCATCGACCACGACGCCGGTGATCGCGAAGCCGGCTTTCAGAATGGCGCGCACCTGGGCCAAGGCGATCTTCCACTTCTCGCGAAAGACGACGGTGTCTGGCAGGCCCACTAGCGCGCGCCGATCGGCCTCGTCGGTCCACGACGCCGGCAGATACAGATCGAACGCGAGGGGCCAGGTGCGGTCGTCGGCGATCAACGCACTTGAGACGGCCACTTGGCAATTGCCGACCTTGCCGAGCGCGCCACAGTACTGGCGCTGCACGCCCACTGAGTCGGTGCCCTGCTTCGGGAAGCCGGTATCGTCGATGGCGAGAACGCCGGTGCGCACGGGCACGGCCGCTCGCACCTGCGTCCACACGCGCTCGGCGTCCCAGGGCGAGTCCGTGATGAAGTGCTGCAGCGCTTGGTACTGGCCGGGATCGCTCAACCGGCCATGCATCGCCTGCATCGACTTCCGCTCACTGTCATTCAGCAAGCCGTCGAGGTAGCGACTCGCGGCCTCGCGTTGCGGGCGGCGACTAAAGCACGCGCTGAAGCCGTCGAGGAAAAGCCCCAGGCGGCGCAGGAGCGCCCGTGCGGGCCCCGTCGTCACGCGCGTAGCGTACGGGATCCCGGACCGCAGTACAAGCGCTATCGATCAGCCGACCCGTGAACCTGACAAAGTAGTACTAGCCCGGGGCCAGTTCACGCTCGCCGACCCGCACGCCGTGCAGAACAGTCGTGGTTTCAAGCACATCCTCAAGAACCTTCACGACCAAGCGACGACGACGAGCTACAACAATCTGATCGAGGCGCTGGCCCAGGAAGTCGTGGCCGCCGCCGATACTCACGCTCTGCCGACGCTCGGCCGCGTGCCAGCTCTAAGCGCGGTCGCGTCGGCATTCCGGACCGACGGCGCCGGCGGCGCGACCCCTTCGAGCACCGTCACCGGGCCAAAACA
>CADEEN010000546.1 GCA_902826345.1 uncultured Burkholderiales bacterium
TGCTGCCGCTGGCGGTGCAGGCGGCGATGGCGGCGATCGAGAAGATCTGCCCCGAAGCGAAGAACCTGCTGTTGATTCCCGAAAAACACACGCGCAACACGTTCTACCTGACCAACGTGCTGCGCCTGATGCAGATCTTTCATCAGGCCGGCTTGAACGTGCGCCTGGGCTCGCTCGATCCGGAAGTGAAGGAGCCGACGGTGCTGACGCTGCCCGACGGCGAAACGCTGACCGTGGAGCCGCTGTTGCGCAGCAAGCACCGCCTGGGTACGAAGGACTTCGATCCGTGCACGATCCTGCTCAACAACGACCTGTCGGCCGGCATCCCGAAGGTGCTCGAAGATTTGCACGAGCAATACCTGCTGCCGCCGCTGCACGCCGGCTGGGCGGTGCGGCGCAAGACCAACCACTTCCAGAGTTACGAAGAGGTGGCGAAAAAATTCGCCAAGCTGCTCGGCATGGACCCGTGGCTGATCAACCCGATGTTCGGCCAGTGCGGTGAGGTCGACTGGGCCGAAGAGGCCGGCATCGAATGCGTGCAGAGCAACACCGATGCGCTGCTGACGAAGATCCGCCGCAAGTACAAGGAATACGGCATCAACGAAAAGCCGTTCGTCGTCGTCAAGGCCGACAACGGCACCTACGGCATGGGCATCATGACCGTGCGCGACGCGAAAGAACTCGACGCCGTCAACCGCAAGACGAAGAACAAGATGAGCGTGATCAAGGAAGGCCAGCAGGTCACGCAGGTCATCATCCAGGAAGGCGTGCCGACGTACGAGCGCGTCAACGAGGCCGTCGCCGAGCCGGTGGTCTACATGCTGGATCGCTACGTCGTCGGCGGCTTCTACCGTGTGCACGCCGAGCGCGGCATCGACGAAAACCTGAACGCGCCGGGTGCGGCCTTCGTGCCGCTGGCGTTTGCCGAGAGCACGCATTTGCCGAAGCCCGGTGCGAAGCCGGGGGCGAGCGCGCCGAACCGCTTCTACATGTACGGCGTGGTCGGGCGGCTGGCGATGCTGGCGGCGTCGTACGAGCTCGAAGCCACCGACCCGGACGCCGAGATTTACGAGTGAGCTGACGCCAGCAAGCCGCGCAGGAATGATTCGCACCGCACGAGCTGATCGAGGCTGACGAACTCATCAGGCTGGTGCGCCTGCTCGATGGAGCCCGGGCCGCAGACCACGGTCGAGATGCCGGCGCGGTGGAACAGGCCGGCTTCGGTGCCGAAGGCGACGAGCGATGTGCGCTGCTCGCCGGCCAGCCGCTGTGCCAGCGCCACGGCCGGTTCTTCGTCGCGCGCGAGGAAATCCGGTACGGCGCAGATCGTCTCGAAGCGAAAGCCGGCGCCGGCGTCGATCGCTTTCATCTCTGCCTCAAGCGCCTGCGCCTGGCCGACCACGCGCTCGTGCATGGCCAACGCATCGTGGCCCGGCAGGTTGCGCAACTCGTAGTGAAAGCTGCAGTCTTCGGGCACGACGTTGTCGGCCATGCCGCCCTGCATCACGCCGACGCACGACGTGGTGTAGGGCACGTCGAAGCCTTCGTAGCGCTCGGCGCCGTCGCGCCAGGCGTCGCCCATGGCGGCGATGTAGCTCACCAGCCGCGCGCCGGCTTCGACGGCATTGACGGCGTGCGGCCGCAGCGACGAATGCGCCGGTTTGCCCTTGACGCAGCAGCGCCAGCGGTACACGCCCTTGTGCGCGACCGCCGGCACCATGCCGGTGGGCTCGCCGACGATGCACAGGCGCGGCGTGATCTGCGCATCGCGCAGGTCGGCGATCAGGTGCTGCACGCCGAAGCAGCCGAGCTCTTCGTCGTAGCTGAACGCGTAGTGGATCGCGTGCGGCAGATCGGCGTCGAGAAAGCCTTGCGTCTGCGCGACGACGAGGCCGATGAAGGCTTTCATGTCGGCGCTGCCGCGGCCGTAGAGCTTGTCGCCTTCCAACACGGCGCCCAGCGGATCGCGCGTCCACGCCTGGCCTTCCCAGGGCACAGTGTCGGTGTGGCCGGACAGGATCACGCCATCGGGTTTGCCGGCGCCGAGCGTCGCGAACAGATTCGCCTTGCGCCGCTCGGCGTCGTAGGTCAGGCGGATCGGCACCGACAACGAACGCAGGTGATCGGCGATGCACTCGATCAGCGGCAGGTTCGACTCGCGGCTGACCGTGTTGATGCGCACCAGGCGCTGCGCCCAATCGAGGGCCGATGCAGAGAGCTCCATGCAGGCACTGTAGCCGTTGCTATACTTGCGCCCCTGCGCGGCTGTAGCTCAGTTGGATAGAGTACTTGGCTACGAACCAAGGGGTCGTGGGT
>CADEEN010000547.1 GCA_902826345.1 uncultured Burkholderiales bacterium
GACGCGCAAGTTGCTGCAGTGCGCTTAGTGGCGCGTCAGGAGCGATTCGAAGGAGCGCCACTGTTGCGGGGTGAAGCGAGGCTTGAGCGTGTCGGGGGCATTGCGCGATTGGATCGGGTCGGGCAGCGGCTGGATGGACATGGCGGTCTGGGAATACAGGCGTGGTGATGGTCGCAGGCCGCAGGTCTGGCTTCAACCGCGCAGACGTGGGATGGCGCTCTGCCTGACGCAACCCTCGAGCCGTTGGGGCTTCGGTGTCAGCGCTTCGGAGCGGCCCTGCGCGCTCTCACTTGCCGATGCAAAAGCGCGCGAATATCTCTCCGAGCAGGGCGTCGGCGCTCCAGCGGCCGGTGATCTCGCCGAGCGCGTCGTGCGCCAGCCGCAGCTCTTCGGCCAGCAGGTCGAGCGCGGCGTCGGCGCGCGCGGCCAGCGCTTGCGCGGCAGCCACGTGCGCGCGCGTGCGTTCGAGCGCCAGCACGTGGCGCGTGCGCGCGATGTAGACGTCGCCCTGCGGGCTGGCGTGCCAGCCGGCGCGTTGCAGCAGCGCGCGCCGCAGATCGGCCAAGCCGGCGCCGCTCCTGGCCGAGATGCGCAGGCCGATGCCGGACGCGGCGGCGCTGGCCGCATCGCTCTTGTTGAAGACATGCAGCACCCGGGCCGGGTCGCCGAGCCGCGCTGCGACCGCCGCCTCACCGGCGTCGTAGCCGGCGTGGCCGATTCGGGTCAGGTCGTGCAGGAAGACGACGGCGTCGGCGCTGTCGATTTCTTTCCAGCTGCGCGCGATGCCCAGGCTTTCGACCTCGTCCTGTGAGTCGCGCAGGCCGGCGGTGTCGACGACATGCACCGGCACGCCTTCGATCTGGATCGTCTGCCCGATCTTGTCGCGCGTCGTGCCGGGCACCGGCGTGACGATCGCCAGCTCGGCGCCGGCCAGCGCGTTGAGCAGCGAGCTTTTGCCGACGTTGGGCTGGCCGGCGAGCACGACCGTGATGCCCTCGGCGAGCAGCGCGCCCTGCCGCGTGCGCCCGATCACCCGCTCCAGGTCGGCGGCGATGGCAGCCAGGCGGCCGCGGGCGTCGGCCTTTTCGAGGAAGTCGATCTCCTCTTCGGGGAAGTCGAGCGTCGCTTCGACCAGCGCGCGCAAGGCGATCAGCCGCTGCGCCAGCGCCTCGACCTCGCGCGACATCGCGCCCGACAAAGAACGCGCCGCGGAGCGCGCGGCGGCTTCGGTGTCAGCGTCGATCAGGTCCGCGACCGCTTCGGCCTGCGCCAGGTCGAGCTTGTCGTTGAGAAACGCACGCAGCGTGAACTCGCCGGGTTGCGCGATGCGCAGGTGCGGCGCGCCGAGATCGAGACAGCGCGCCAGCAGCAGTTGCAGCACGACCGGGCCGCCGTGGGCCTGCAGCTCGAGCACGTCTTCGCCGGTGTACGAGTGCGGCGCGGGGAAGTACAGCGCCAGGCCGTGATCGATGGCCGCGCCGTCTGCGTCCTTCAACGGTCCGTAGTGCGCGAAGCGCGGCGTCAGCGCGCGGCCGGTGATCGCCTGCGCCAGCGCGGCGAGGTTCTTGCCGGACACCCGCACGATGCCGACGGCGCCGCGGCCGGGCGCGGTGGCGACGGCGGCGATCGGGTCGTCGGGGTGCGCGGACAAGGCAGAAGGCACCGGGCGATTGTCATCGCCCGGTGCCTTCGTGTTGTATGGCGCGGGGGGAGTTGAAAACCGTCCTCCCGAGCCGGCGTGCGCGCCCTTGTTGTCGGGCGGTGCCGGGTCATCCCCGCATGCCTGAATGCTCGCCGTATCGGCGCGGCCGGGGAACCCCCCGCTCGCGGCATCACCCCCTAAGACGTGAGCTTCACACGCAAACCCGACTTGCTCTTTTGCAGGTGCTCACTTGACGCCCAACTGGCGGTTGATCCACCACTGCTGCGCGATCGACAGGATGTTGTTGGTCAGCCAGTACAGCACCAGGCCGGCGGGGAAGAAGAAGAACATGACGCCGAAGATCAGCGGCATCATCCACATCATCTTGGCCTGCATCGGGTCGGCCGGTGCCGGGTTGAGCCAGACCTGGAACAGCGACGATGCGGTCATCAAGAGCGGCAGGATGAACCACGGATCGGGCGCCGACAGGTCGGCGATCCAGCCGATCCACGGCGCGTTGCGCATCTCCACCGACGACAGCAGCACCCAGTACAGGGCGATGAAGAACGGCATCTGCGCCACGATCGGCAGGCAGCCGCCGAGGGGGTTGACCTTTTCCTCGCGGTAGATGCGCATCATCTCCTGCTGCATCAGCTGCGGCTTGTCCTTGTAGC
>CADEEN010000548.1 GCA_902826345.1 uncultured Burkholderiales bacterium
GGCCGTGTCCTGCCGCAGCACCTGCTCGACCTCAGGGCTGGCGGCTGCGGCCTTCGCCTTGGCGACATCCAGTCCCAAGTCCTTGACGATGTCCCAGATCATCTCCGGCTGCGGGTTGCCGTGATCGGCCCATCGGGGTTGATCGGCCAACACCTTTTCGACCACCTCCCAATACTTGCCTTGCTGCCGCGCACCTTCGATGATCTTGACGGCGGTGTCTGAGCCCTTGTGCAGCGCGGCGTACCGCACCACCAGGCGGACCTGGCCGAAGCTCGCGTTGACGATTCCCTTGACGGTTGGGTAAAACGCCCGGCACGTCTCGCAAGACGGGTCGAAAAACTCCACGATGGTGACCTTGGCGGCGGGGTTGCCGAACACCGGCGAGTGCGGCCGCACCAAGGCGTCGTTGTTGGTCTGAGCGGCCTGCGTGACCTCTTGCGTCGAGCGCTCGCGCAGGAAGGCCGCAGCCCCGATAAACGCCACCACGACGGCGGCGGCCGTTGAGACGACCAGCCATTTCTTGTTCACGTTCTCACCTTTCGTTTTGCGAACCACAACAACGCCAGCACCGCCGAGAAAGCGACCAGCGACAGCAGAGGGATCGGCACGACGCCCGCCACTTGAACGTCGGCATCGGCGCAAGACACACCCTGGCGGCAAGGCGCCAGCGCTTCGGACACGAGGCCCCAGAAGATCAGGCAGTGGTACAGCGCAATCACCCACCCTGCCCACGCCAGGGGCAGCGCATAGCGCACGCTGCGACTGTCGGACGTGAGCAGGCCCACGCCCAGGATCGCCACCAGCGGAAACATCGCAATGCGCTGGTACCAGCACAGCACGCACGGCGTCTTGCCCATCACTTCACCCAGAAAGAGCGCACCGGCCGTGGCCAGCAAGGCGATCAACCAGGCCAGGAACAGCGGCGTCCAGGCTCCTTGGTCTGGACGTGTCGGAGCCTGCGCCGCCGTCATGGCACTGGCTGGGTCAAGGCCGCAACGGCCTTGACCGCGACATCCGAGACGCTGCCGTCTGGCGCTTTGAATTCGAGCGTCAGCGCAACCGTCTCTCCGGCTTTGATCTGCCGCTTCAGGTCCATCATCATCAGGTGGTAGCCGCCCGACTTGAGTTCGAGCGACTGCCCGGCCTTGATGGACAACTCACCCGCCGGGCGCATGCGCATGATGCCGTTGTCGATCTTCATCTCGTGGACCTCAACGACGCCCGCCACCGGCGAACGCGCAGCCACAAGCCGAACATCCTTCAGCGCGGTGATGCGCATGAAGGCCCCGCTCGAAACCTGATTCGGCACGGTGGTCCGCACCCAGGCCAGCTCGACGCTGACCTGCGCCTGCGCGCTCGACCACAGCCCAAGGCCGACCAGCGCCGCCACCCACAGTCGTTCGATCTTCATGCGTGTCCACCCACCTTCAGGCCTGCTCCGCCAACAGCGACTCGATCAGGCGATGCAGCAGCGCGAAATCCGGTGCGCCGACGTACCGCTCGACGATCCGGCCGCGCTTGTCGATGAGAAAAGCCGTCGGTGTCTGCCGCACCTCGCCGAACGACTTCGCGATCTTCCCGGCGTTGTCCTGGGCCACCGGGAACGGGAGCTTGTTGTAGGCAACGAATCGGGCCACGGATGCCGGCGGGTCGTAGCTCATGGCGACGGCCAGCGTCTCGTAGCCCTTGCTCCTGAATTTGCCGTCGGTGGCGACGATCGACGGCATCTCGTTGACGCAGGTGTCGCAGTTCATCGACCAGAAACTGACCAACACCACCTTGCCGCGCAAAGCCTGCAGCGTACCCTGCCGGCCATCGAGCAGCGTGTAGGCGACCTCCGGCGCTGCGTCGCGCCCGGCGTTTGCCGGACCTCGCAACACCGCAGCCACCGCCGCTGCCAGCACCAGCGACAGCACAATCACGCCAACAGCGAGGCTGCGACTAGTCTTCATGCAATGCCTTTTCTTTTGCGTGATGAGTGTGTTGTCAATTGCTCAGCAACATTTTCATATCGGCTGCGACGTCGGCAGCCGATTGTTCATGTCGGAGCGCCAAGCGCACGCGGCCCTTGGGATCGAAGGCGTAGGTGATGGCGGTGTGGTCCATCGTGTAGGAGTCTTTGGACGTCGGCACCTTCTGGAAGAACACCTTGAACTCCTTGGCGGTGTCGGCGAGCTGTCCGGCGTTGCCGCGCAGCGCGATGAAGCTCGGGTCGTAGGCCTTCATGTATTCGCGAAGCAACTCGGGCTTGTCGCGCTCCGGATCGACCGTGATCAACACCACCTGCACCTTGTTGCCATCGACGCCCAGCAGC
>CADEEN010000549.1 GCA_902826345.1 uncultured Burkholderiales bacterium
GGGTGATCATGCATGTGGAAACGCCTGCCGTGGCGCGGGGGAGGGGCTATGCGTCGAAGTTGATGCACGATGTGGTCGAAGAGGCGCGTGGCAATGGACGCAAGTTGCGCGCCAGCTGCGCGTTCGCCGTGGCCTATTTCCGTCGGCACCCCGATACGGCGGACGTTCACGCCTAAACATCCCTCCCCGCCAGGGGAGGGTGTCGCGAAGCTAGCTTCGCGACGGGAGAGGCGGCAGCGCCGTGCTCACAAACTTCAGCGCTTCCATCCCTCCCGTCACGCGCCGCTGCGCGTCACGTGACACCCTCCCTTGGCAGGGAGGGATAGGTTAGGTCGTGGCTTCGGTCTGGTAGCCTTTTTCCTTCCACGCCTTCATGCCGCCATCGAGCGCGACGGCGCGGGTGAAGCCCATGCGCCGCAATGTGGCGGCGGCAAGCGTGGAGATTTTTCCCACTTCGCAATAGGTGACGATGCGCAGCGTCGGGTCCGGCAGCGCTTCGTTGACGCGAAGCTCCAACTGACCGCGCGGTAGGTGCTTTGCGCTTGGAATATGCGCAGCGTCGAATGCGTCGCGCTCGCGCACATCGAGCACGACAAAATCGTTGGCGCCGGCTTCGACGCGGCTCTTCACTTCTTCCATCGACATAAACGGGACTTCGGCGGCGGCTTCATTTAAGAGCTGCGCCACTGAAACGCCGCCGCTCATGTTGACCCGCAGTGCTTCAGTGAGGTGCTCCGGCATCGACAGCGAGAGTGTGCGCATCATCTCAACGAACTCGCCGCGATCGCGCTTCTGCAGCCGTGGATTGGAGCGGATTTCTTCTTCGATGGTCGAGCAGGTGCTGCCTTTGTAAACGTGGGCCGGATAGATGCGGGTGTTCGGGTCGAGCTTCAGCAGCTTGTTGAAAAGCGAGTCATAGAGCTGTTCTGGATCGCCGCTGGGCAAGTCGGTGCGGCCGGTGGCGCCGATCAGCAAGGCATCCCCGGTGAAGACGCGGTCGCTGGCGACCAAGCTCATGGAGTCGCGCGTGTGCCCCGGCGTGTGCAGCACGGTGAGCCGGATATTGCCGATCTTGATCACATCGCCTTCGTCGATCCGAAGATCGACATAGGGCGCCGGCGATAAACGGTGGGCGATCACGGGCACGTCCAGCATTTCGCTCAGCTGCTTTGACGCGCTGAAATGATCGGCGTGGGTGTGGGTGTCGATGATGTACTGGATGCGCACGCCGTGCTGGGCCGCGAGCGCGCGGTAGCGGTCGATCTTGCGCACTTCCGGATCGATCAGCGCGCCGACGCAGGCCTCGCCGCAGCCGATCAGGTACGATTGGCAACCGCCATTGGCGACTTGCTCGAAAATCATGGCCGTCTCCTGGGGAGGAGATTCCACCTTTCGCTGCGCCGGCGCAACCGCCTCCACCCAGGGCGGGGCGGTTGCACCGCAGCATTAGCCCTTCGGTTGCGGCACGATGCGGAGGTACGGCTTCACCGTGGTCCAGCCCTCGGGGAAGCGGGTCTTGGCTTCGTCGTCCGACACCGCCGGCACGATGATGACGTCCTCGCCGTTCTTCCAGTTCACCGGCGTGGCCACCTTGTGCTTTGCCGTGAGCTGGATCGAATCCACCAGGCGCAGCACTTCATCGAAGTTGCGGCCTGATGACATCGGGTATTGCAGCGTCGCTTTGATCAGCTTGTCGGGGCCGATGATGAAGACCGTGCGCACGGTTGCGTTGGTCGCCGCTGTGCGGCCGGCGCTGGTGTCGCCAGCATCACCCGGCAGCATGTCGTAGAGCTTGGCCACCGCCAGATCGCTGTCGCCGATCATCGGATACTGCACGTCACCGCCGGTGACTTCCTTGATGTCGCCGCGCCAACGCTCGTGGTCGGCAACTGGATCAACGGAAAGCCCAATGATCTTCACGTTGCGCTTCTTGAACTCCGGCTCAAGCTTTGCGAGGTAGCCGAGTTGGGTGGTGCAAACCGGCGTGAAGTCCTTCGGGTGCGAGAACAGGATGGCGTAGCTGTCGCCGATCCAGTCGTGAAACTTGATGCGGCCCTGAGTCGTCTCAGCTTCGAAGTCGGGCGCTTTGTCGTTGATGCGTAGAGCCATTGCGGAGGTCTCCTTCAATGGGCCAATCCAAGGACGGCCCGATAGCATGGCGGCGCGGGCGCCGCTAGGAAAAGCGCGCCGTCGTCGGCCTTAGACATGGGGGGGCGCTGGGCTGCAGCAACCGGCCGCTTACCTTTGTAACGGCATGCTTTAGAGATGCTCATGCGGAGGTGGGGGTGAATCGGATCGTCTCTTGGTT
>CADEEN010000550.1 GCA_902826345.1 uncultured Burkholderiales bacterium
CGAGTGCCTGGTGCCCGACCTCACCGGCGTGGCCCGCGGCAAGATCCTGCCGCGCGAAAAGTTCACCGAAGACCGCGGCATGCGATTGCCCGAAGTGGTGGTGGCGATGGGCGTGACCGGCGAGTTCCCCGAGGAAGGGCCGTACTACGACGTCATCACGCCGACCGATCGTGACATGCACCTGCGCCCGGACCCGACGACGGTGCGCATCGTGCCGTGGGCGGTGGACCCGACGGCGCAGATCATCCACGACTGCTACGACCGCGACGGCGTGCTCGTGCCCTACGCGCCGCGCTCGGTGCTGCGGCGCGTCTGCGACTTGTTCGACAGCAAGGGCTGGGACCCGGTGGTGGCGCCCGAGCTCGAGTTCTATCTGGTGGCGCGCAACACCGACCCTGACGTGCCGCTCAAACCCCCGGTCGGCCGCAGCGGCCGGCGTGAAACTTCGCGGCAGGCCTACTCCATCGACGCCGTCAACGAGTTCGATCCGCTGTTCGAAGACGTCTATGCCTACTGCGAAAAGATGGAGCTGAACGTCGACACGCTGATCCACGAACTCGGCGCCGGGCAGATGGAGATCAACTTCTTCCACGCGCACCCGCTCGGACTGGCCGATGAAGTCTTCCTCTTCAAGCGCACGGTGCGCGAAGCGGCGATGCGCCACGACATGTTCGCCACCTTCATGGCCAAGCCGATAGCAGGCGAGCCCGGCAGCGCGATGCACATTCACCAGAGCCTCGTCAGCAAGCAGAGCGGCCACAACATCTTCAGCAACGAAGACGGCACGCCGAGCAAGGAGTTCTTCTGGTACATCGGTGGACTGCAGCGCTACACGCCGGCGGCGATGGCGCTGTTCGCACCGTACGTCAACTCGTACCGCCGCTTGGCGCGCTTCACGGCCGCGCCGATCAACATCCAGTGGGGGACCGACAACCGCACCGTCGGCATCCGCTCGCCGCTGGCATCGCCGGCGGGGCGCCGCATCGAGAACCGCGTCATCGGCGCCGATGCGAATCCGTATGTGGCGCTGGCCGCCACGCTGGCCTGCGGCTGGCTCGGCATCCAGAACCGGATCGAGCCGTCGCCGGAATGCAAGGGCGACGCCTACCTCGGCGAATACCAACTGCCGCGCAGCCTCGGCGAGGCGCTGACGCTGCTGCGCGACGAAGCCGACTTGGCCGAAGTGCTCGGCAAGGACTTCGTCACCGTCTACACCGAGATCAAGGAAGTGGAATACGCCGAGTTCATGCAGGTCATCTCGCCGTGGGAGCGGGAACACTTGTTGCTTCACGTCTGAGGGGCGCACCAACATGACCACCACGCAGCGAACAACACAAGAGTGGCAGGCCGCCGACGCGCGCCATTTCCTGCACCCGTTCACCGACTTCGAAGCGCTCGCGAAAAAAGGCTCGCGTGTCATCACGCGCGCCGACAACATCTACCTCTGGGACAGCGACGGCAACAAGATCCTCGACGCGATGAGCGGCCTGTGGTGCGTCAACGTCGGCTACGGCCAGCGCGCGTTGATCGATGCGGCGACGAAGCAGATGGAGACGCTGCCCTTCTACAACGCGTTTTTCCAGACGGCCACGCCGCCGGCGATCGAACTCGCCGAACTGCTGGCCGAGGTCAGCCCGCCGCAGTTCCAGCATGTCTTCTTCTCCGGATCGGGTTCCGAAGGCAACGACACCGTGGTTCGCATGGTGCGTCGCTACTGGGACGTGCTCGGCCAGCCGCAGCGCAGCGTCATCGTCAGCCGCTGGAATGCGTATCACGGCAGCACGATGGCGGGCGCGTCCCTCGGCGGCATGAAGGGCATGCACGAACAAGGCGGGCTGCCGATCCCCGGCATCGTGCACATCGACCAGCCGTACTGGTTCGAGAACGGCGAAGGCTTGTCGCGCGAGGATTTCGGCCTGGCCTGTGCGCGCCAGCTCGAAACCAAGATCACCGAACTCGGCGCTGACACCGTGGCCGCCTTCATCGGCGAGCCGATCCAGGGCGCCGGTGGCGTGATCATTCCGCCTTCGACGTACTGGCCCGAGATCCAGCGCATCTGCGATCAGTACGGCGTGCTGCTCGTGTCCGACGAGGTCATCACCGGCTTCGGCCGCACCGGTCGCTGGTTCGGCTGCGAGACGCTGGGCTTCAAGCCCGACTTGATGACCTTCGCCAAGGGCGTGACCAGCGGCTACGTGCCGCTCGGCGGCGTGATGGTCGGCGAGCGCGTGGCCAAGGTGCTGATCGAGCAAGGCGGAGAGTTCAACCACGGCTACACCTACTCGGGCCACCCGGTGGCGTGCGCGG
>CADEEN010000551.1 GCA_902826345.1 uncultured Burkholderiales bacterium
AGGCCTTGAACATCTCGCCGCCTTGCGTGCCGACGGCATGCAGCTGATCGGACTTCTCGTCCCACTCCAGCAGCACCGCAGCCAGCGGCTGCGGCGCCGGGCCGGAGATCACGCGCGCGCCCTGCGTCGGGTCGTAGCGCGAGTTGTCGCCGCAGCAGTGGATCACCTGCGACGGCTCGCCGGCAAAGCCTTTGCGCACGCCGATGAACGACAGCGCCGGCGTCGGGTACATCAGCTTGTGCGCGCAGATCGCCGAGAAGGCGACGATCGAGCGATTCGGCCCGACGCCGGCGGGCGCGCTGTAGCTCTGCTTGGCTTCGGTCGTCAGCGGCATCGCGGCCACAGCCTTGTCCATCGCCAGCAGGAACACTGGCGAGGCGACGAACGGATAGTTGAACAACTGCGGCTCACCGACCTTGAGTTGTGCAGCAAGAAACGGATCGCCGAGGTGATTGACCAGCCGCGAACGCGCATGGGTCTGCGGCTCACCGGCCACCGCCGGCAGCACGCCCGCAGCGGCCCATGTCGCGGCCACGCAAGCCGCCTGGCGCATCAGCGCGCGGCGCTCGGCATCGTTTGGCGTCTCGTACTGCATGGCCGCCAACGCTACATCAACTTCAACGGATCGGCTTGAAGCGCACGCGCTTCGGCCGCGCGCCCTCTTCGCCCAGGCGCTTGACCTTGTCGGCCTCGTACTCCTGGTAGTTGCCTTGGTAGAAGACCCACTGCGAGTCGCCTTCGGCCGCCAGGATGTGGGTGCAGATGCGGTCGAGAAACCAGCGGTCGTGGCTGATGACCATCGCGCTGCCGGCGAATTCGAGCAGCGCTTCTTCGAGCGCGCGCAGCGTTTCGACGTCGAGGTCGTTCGAGGGCTCGTCGAGCATCAGCACGTTGCCACCCTTGGCCAGCGTCTTCGCCAGGTGCAGCCGCCCGCGCTCGCCGCCTGAGAGCGAGCCAACGCGCTTCTGCTGGTCGTTGCCCTTGAAGTTGAAGCGGCCGAGATAGGCGCGCGACGGCATGACGAACTTGCCGACGACGATGTTGTCGAGGCCGCCGGAAACGTCTTCCCACACCGTCTTCTCGTTGGCCAGGTCCTCGCGGCTCTGATCGACGAAGGCCAGGTGCGCCGTCTTGCCGATGATGACCTCGCCGCTGTCGGGCTTCTCGACGCCTTGCAGCATGCGGAACAGCGTCGATTTGCCGGCGCCGTTGGGGCCGATGATGCCGACGATGGCGCCCGGCGGCACGGCGAAGCTCAGGTTGTCGATCAACAGGCGATCGCCGAACGACTTCGACACGCCCTGGAACTCGATCACCTGGTTGCCCAGGCGCTCGGCCACCGGAATGAAGATCTCATTGGTCTCGTTGCGCTTCTGGTAGTCGACGTCGGAGAGCTCCTCGAAGCGCGCCATGCGCGCCTTGCTCTTCGTCTGCCGCGCCTTGGCGTTAGAGCGCACCCACTTCAGCTCCTCCTTCATCGCCTTCATGCGCGCGTCTTCGGTCTTCTGCTCCTGCTCGAGGCGCTTTTCCTTCTGGTCGAGCCAGTCGGAGTAATTGCCCTTCCACGGAATGCCCGAGCCGCGGTCGAGCTCGAGGATCCACTCGGCCGCGTTGTCGAGGAAGTAGCGGTCGTGGGTGATCGCCACCACGGTGCCGGGGAAGCGCTGCAAGAAGTGTTCGAGCCACTCCACGCTCTCGGCATCGAGGTGGTTGGTCGGCTCGTCGAGCAGCAGCATGTCGGGCTTGGACAGCAGCAGGCGGCAAAGCGCGACGCGGCGCTTCTCGCCGCCCGAGAGCAGGCCGATCTTCGCGTCCCACGGCGGCAGACGCAGCGCGTCGGCAGCGAGTTCGAGTTGCAGGTCGGTGTTCTCGCCGCCGGACGCGGCGATGATGGCTTCGAGTTCGGCCTGTTCGGAGGCCAGCTTGTCGAAGTCGGCGTCGGGTTCGGCGTAGGCCGCGTACACCGCATCGAGCTTCTTTTTCGCTTCAATCGCGCCGCCGACGCCCTCTTCCACCGCCTCGCGAACGGTTTGCTCCGGGTCGATCTGCGGCTCCTGCGGCAGGTGGCCGATCTTCAGGCCCGGCATCGGCGTGGCCTCGCCTTCGATCTCCTTGTCGAGACCCGCCATGATCTTCAGCAGCGTGCTCTTGCCGCTGCCGTTGACGCCGAGCACGCCGATCTTGGCGCCGGGGAAAAACGACAACGAAATGTTCTTCAGGATCTGCCGCTTCGGCGGCACGATCTTGCCGACGCGGTTCATGGTGAAGACGTACTGGGCCATGG
>CADEEN010000552.1 GCA_902826345.1 uncultured Burkholderiales bacterium
TGCCGGCGAACACCGCATCGCCCTCGGCCTTGTCCACCGGCATGCTCTCGCCGGTGACAGGTGCCTGGTTGATGCTGGTGTTGCCGCTGGTGAGCACGCCGTCCATCGGCACGCGCTCGCCGGGCTTGACGCGCACGACCGCATCGAGCGCGACCGCCGCAACGGGTTGACTGACCCAGGTGCCATCGGCCTGGCGCACCGACGCTTCCTCCGGCGCCATCGCCAACAGGCCCTTGATGGCATTGCGTGCGCGGTCTACCGCGCGCGCCTCGATTGCCTCGGCAATGGCGTACAGCGCCATCACCATCGCGGCTTCGGGCCACTGGCCAATGGCAAAGGCGCCGGTCACAGCCACCGTCATCAGCGCGTTGATGTTCAATCGGCCGTTGCGCAGTGCAATCAGGCCCTTCTTGTAGACATCGAAGCCCGACAGCCAGATGGCCGCTGCGGCCACCGCCAAGCCGACGCCCTTCCACAGCATCGTCTCAGGCGCGAAAAACCCCACCGCCTCGGCGGCAAGGGCCAACACCAGCGCCAGAATCATTTGCTTGATGGCGCCGCCCTCTTGGCCGTGGCCATGATCGTGCGCGTCGTCGAGGCCGGCATGTTCGTCCTTGGCGCTGGCCCCGGCAGGGCTGTCAAAGCCGACTGGCTGCGGATCGAAACCGGCCTTGCGGATCGCCGACACGGCCTGCTCCAGCGCCGCATCCGGAGCGTCGATCGCGATTGTCCGCTGGACCAGTTGGATGTTCATCGCGCGAATGTCAGCCACGCCCGCAACCGCGCGGCGAATCTCGGACTCTTCGCTCGCACAGCACATGTCGGCGATGCGAAAGCGCTGCCACCGATCGGCCAGCACAGGGGCGGAAGACGTGTTCATGACGAGGATTGAGAACCCTGAAGTCGCTGTAGAGTCAAGCCCTGGCCACCGAAAGGGAGTAACCATGCGCATCGGCGACCTGGCCGCAGCCACCGGCACCGCGGTCGAGACCATCCGCTTCTACGAGCGCGAGGGCCTCATCCCGAAGGCGCGACGCGCCGACAACAACTACCGCGTCTATGGCGAGGCCCATGCGGAACGCCTGGCATTCATCCGCCACTGCCGCAACCTCGACATGGCGCTGGACGAGATTCGTTCGTTGCTGCGCCTGCGCGACACGCCGGCCAAGAGCTGTGCCGAGATCGATGCCTTGCTTGATGAGCACATCGGCCACGTGGCGCAACGCATCCGCGAACTGCGCGCGCTGGAGAAGGATCTGAAGCTCATCCGCGCGCGCTGCGCGGCGCCGCAGCCCGTCGAGGCGTGCGGCATCCTTACTCACCTCGACGGCCTGGCCGGAAGCGGCGCGTCGGCGGCGCCGCGCCGCCACATCCGGGGTGCCCATTGACGGAGCGTGAACCCGCGGACCGCGGGGCGGGTTGGCGGCTGTGGGCGCGCTCGGCCAACCGTCAAGGGATTGCCGCAGCCTTGGTGGCTGCCGCGCTCTTCGGCGCCGGCACGCCAATGGCCAAGCTGCTGCTGGCCGATGTAAGTCCGTGGATGCTGGCCGCGCTGCTGTACCTGGGTTCGGGCATCGGCCTGACGCTGCTGCGTGTCGTCCGTCGCGCCCCGAAGGTCAGGCTGCCCGCCGGGGATCGGCTCTGGCTCGCCGGCGCCGTGTTCGCCGGCGGTGTGGTCGGCCCGGTGCTGCTGATGTTCGGGCTGACGGGCATGCCGGCGTCAGGCGCATCGCTGCTGCTCAATGCCGAAGGTGTGTTCACGGCCCTGCTCGCCTGGTTTCTCTTCAAAGAAAACTTCGACCGCCGCATCGCCATCGGCATGCTGGCCATCGTGGCAGGGGCCGTGGTCCTGAGCTGGCCCGGCGAAGCGCGTTTCGGCGGCATGTGGCCGGCGCTTGCCGTGCTGGGCGCCTGCCTGGCCTGGGGCGTGGACAACAACCTCACGCGCAAGGTCGCGCTCAACGACGCGACCTGGATCGCTTCGGTCAAGGGCCTGGCGGCCGGCGCCGTGAACCTGGCGTTGGCGTTGGCGCTCGGCAGCAGCCTGCCATCGCTGCCCGCGCTCACCGGCAGCATGGCGCTGGGCCTGGCCGCGTACGGCGTCAGCCTGGTGCTGTTCGTCGTCGGTCTGCGTCACCTCGGCACGGCCCGCACCGGCGCCTACTTCTCCGTGGCGCCGTTCTTCGGCGCCGTCCTCGCAGTGACCCTGCTCGGCGAACCGGTCACCCCGACGCTGCTCGCCGCCGGTGCGCTGATGGCGCTGGGGGTCTGGCTGC
>CADEEN010000553.1 GCA_902826345.1 uncultured Burkholderiales bacterium
GGCACCTCGTTGTACGGGTTCATCAGCGCGATGTCTTCGGGCTTGGCGAAGACGTCGACATCGCGGATCTCGAAGTCCATGCCCTTCTCGAAGAGCACGAAGCGGCAGCGATGCGAGTACGGATCGGTCGTTCCGGAGTAAAGCACCATCATGGTGGCGGGCTCCTGTTTTATCGGTTTCGGTGAGTCTACAAAACACGAGGCGCAGCGGACGCTTTTGCAGCCGCTGCGCCTGTTGGCCTGGCGGGCCTTGCTACTTGATGTTCTTCCAGTAGGCCGCGTTCAAGAACCAGGCGATGACGGTGAACACGGCCAGGAACAGCAGCACCCAGACGCCGATCTGCACGCGCGACTTCTGCACCGGCTCGCCCATCCACTGCATGAAGGCGACGAGGTCGGCCACCTGGTCGTCGTAGGTGCGCGCGTCGAGCGTGCCGGGCTTGACGACTTCCCACTTGCCGGTGAAGACCTCGGCTTCCTGGCCGTGGTCCATGCGCTTCTCGAAGAGCGGCTTGCGCTCGCCCTGCAACTCCCACAGCACATGCGGCATGGCCACGTTCGGGTAGGCCAGGTTGTTCCAGCCAGTGGGCTTGGTGTCGTCGCGGTAGTAGGTGCGCAGGTAGGTGTAGAGGTAGTCGGCGCCGCTGCCTTGACCCGCCGCAGAACGTGAACGCGCGATCACCGACAGATCCGGCGGCGCGGCGCCGAACCAGTCCTTGGCGTTCTTCGCGTCCATTGAGATCTTCATCGTCTCGCCGACCTTGTCGGTCGTGAACAGCAGATTGTTCTTGATCTGCTCGGGCGTGAGGCCGATGTCCTGCATGCGGTTGAAGCGCATGTAGGCCGCGGCGTGGCAATTCAGGCAGTAATTGACGAACAGCTTGGCGCCGTTTTGCAGCGCGGCCTGGTCGGCCAGCTTCTCGGTCGGGAAGCGGTCCCAGGCCACGCCTTCGCCTGCCGCGTTGACGATGCTGGCCGCGGCCAGCGCAAGGCTGGCGAGCAGGCGTTTGAAGGTGTTGTTGAGGCTCATCGTCATCGGATCAATGGGCGTTGAAGACCACGCGGTCGGGCACCGGCTTGAACTCGCCGAGGCGGCTCCACCACGGCATCAGCAGGAAGAAGCCGAAGTAGTAGACCGTGCCGATCTGCGCCATCAGAGTCTTGGTGTCGGACACCGTCTCGACGCCGAGCCAGCCGAGGATCAGGAAGACGACGACGAACACGCCGTAGACATACTTGTGCCAGCCCGGGCGGTAGCGGATCGACTTGACCGGGCTGTGATCGAGCCACGGCAGCGCGAACAAGATCATCACCGCCCCGCCCATGACGACGACGCCCCAGAACTTGGCGTCGAAGGTCTTCAGCAGCGCGATCGCCACCAGCGCCGCCACGGCGATGCCGATCTTGACCGTGAACGACATGCGGCCCTTGACGAACGCCAGCACCGCCGCCAGACCGATCAGGCCGCAGAACACGTTGACCATCGGGTCGGTGGTGGCGCGCAGCATCGAGTAGTACGGCGTGAAGTACCAGACCGGGGCGATGTGCGCCGGCGTCTTCAGCGGATCGGCCGGGATGAAGTTGTTGAACTCGAGGAAGTAGCCACCCATCTCCGGCGCGAAGAAGACTATCGCGGTGAAGATCATCAGGAACACCGAGACGCCGAGCACGTCGTGCACCGTGTAGTACGGGTGGAACGGGATGCCGTCGAGCGGAATGCCGGTCTTCGGATCCTTCTTCGCCTTGATCTCGACGCCGTCCGGGTTGTTCGAGCCCACATCGTGCAGCGCCAGCAGGTGGGCCACGACCAGGCCGATCAGCACCAGCGGGATGGCGACGACGTGAAAGGCGAAGAAGCGGTTCAGCGTGGCGTCGCCGACGACGTAGTCGCCGCGGATCAGCAGCGCCAGGTCGGGGCCGACGAAGGGGATCGCCGCGAACAGGTTGATGATGACCTGCGCGCCCCAGTAGCTCATCTGGCCCCAAGGCAGCAGGTAGCCCATGAAGGCCTCACCCATCAGGCAGAGGAAGATCGCAACGCCGAAAATCCAGACCAGCTCGCGTGGCTTGCGGTAGCTGCCGTAGATCAGGCCGCGGAACATGTGCAGGTAGACGACGACGAAGAACGCGCTCGCGCCCGTCGAGTGCATGTAGCGGATCAGCCAGCCGCCCGGCACGTCGCGCATGATGTACTCGACCGACGCGAAGGCCAAGTTCGCATCGGGCTTGTAGTGCATCACCAGGAAGATGCCGGTGACGATCTGGATCACCAGCA
>CADEEN010000554.1 GCA_902826345.1 uncultured Burkholderiales bacterium
GCCAAGCCCTCGCAGTGCTCGAACAGGGTCTCGAAACCCCGACCCTTCCAGAGCCGTTCCATTTCTTTCGCATGGTAGCTGACGCGTATCGTCGGATAGGGCGCGCTGCGGCGCAGTTTCGCCTGCTGGCCGCCGAGCCGCTCGGCAAAGATTGCCGGCTTGAGGGTCAGATTGGTCAGCAGGTCGAAGCGATGATCGAGCCCGGCAAGCACGGCGCCGAGGCCGCGGCCGCGCCAGTAGAGCGTCGGCTCGCCGCCCTGCAGCGTGATCGGAAGATCGTCTCGGACCGGCAGACGCGACAGAGCCTCGACCCAGCGCTCGGGCGGCATTTCGAGGGAATTCAGCGGAAACAGCCGCTTGCGCGCGCCCGCTTGCTCGGGATCGTTGATGCAGTAGACGCAATTGAGATTGCAGCCGAGCGTGAGAAACACGCCGACGTAATTCAGGGTCGCCGGGACGGTGACGTGCTTTCGTAAGGGAGCCAGCGCGTGGGCGAGGGCTTGCGGGTAGCGGTCGCTGAGCGCCAGAGCGCGCAGGTCGACGATGTGGCCGCCGGAGTCGGTCTTCCAGCGGCAGCCCGGGCGCTTGAGACGCACTTCGAACAGACTCTTGCAGGTGGCCTCGACGTTGCCGGAGCCGACGGGCAAGCCGAGACTTCGCGCGGCGTGATACCTCATGTCGTCCCGGTGATTCTCAAGATAGGTGATGGCTTCATGCACGGGGCGACTGTCCCCGACGCGTACAGACTCCTTTTTGCCATCCCGAAGCACTTGCAGGATCTGCTCGACCGCGGCGTTGTCGTTGAGTAGTTGGAGCCGCCATTTGCAGAGTTGCGCGGAGCCTTCCTCGTCGCCGTACAGCACCTTCGCCGCGCACCCGAGCTTTTCCAAAAGGTGCCACAGATCCACGAGCCGATAGACTTTCGTGCCCAGACTGGCCTCCGTAAATTCGGCCCCCAGCCGATTCCAAAGCTCCTTCGCTCCGTCGCATAGAAGCACGACGAGCAAGCTCGGACAGCGGCGAAGCAGCGTCTGGACATCATCACAAAGCGCGGTGCATAATCCGTCGATGTCGCCCTGCGGCATCCGCCCATAGCGCAACGTCAAGAGCGACTCTCCCGTCGCATCATGCAGCGTCACGGTCGCCGCGTACGCCATGCGGAACACGCGCTGTACGTAGCGCTTTTTCGCCTTCCTTTTCGGACTCCGTTCGGGTTCCTTTTCCGGACCCCTTTTGGGCTCGTCTCGCGGCTCTTCCATCGGAATGCTCACACGGTCCAAGGAGACGCTGATGGCGTGCGCAGCGTCGGGAATCGACATCTGTTCGACCAGCGTGCGCTCGACCTCTTCGCGCTTTTGTCCGTACTGCTCCCCGACAAGATGCGTCACCCGCTCAAAGGCGCAGCGCGAGTACGGCAAGCGCTGCCATCGATCACTCGCTCCCTCCGCTTCCCGCGACGGCGCCCGCTGACACTCCCATGCCATCGTCGCCGCGGTCTCTGGCAGCCAGCCATCCCCCACCACGCCGGCTCGCAGCGAGATCGTATCTACCGTCGCTGCGTTTCGCATTCCCGCCGGGCGATACAGCGTCCGTAAAAGATTCACCGGCCCCGCCATCGTGTAGTAACTGCCACTGCACCGATGCACCCGTCGATACCGCCGGCCTCCCACCATCACCTCCGGTTCATCGAGATCCAGCGCCGACAGCACCGTCGCGTGCGCCGACCGCTCGATACAAGCCACCCCTTGCGCCACTTCTCTTTCGACTTGCGAATAGTCGATGCTCGGCTTGGTCTTGGCTTCTTCCCGTCGCTGTCTCAGCTTATCGAGCAACTCCGAGACCGCCTCGACGATTCCCTGGTATTCCGATTCCACTTCGAGCATGATTCGCGCCACGGGGTATCCTCCATCGCTTCGGATTCGACACCCTTTCGATGGCACAGGCTCTGCCCCGTTTCCACTTTCTCGTCGCTGTTTCTTAAAGCGAACTCAGCTGCGCAGGATGAGAGCCACACCCCCATGAAGGGATTTGCACCGATGGGTGTAGCCCCCAGGCGAACGAGGCACACAGAGGCCAGACTGCCATGAGGGTTTTACAAGCTCAAGAGCTAATAGGCCAGTTCTTAATGGTCATGCCAAGGCGCAATCCCATACTAGTCAACATGGTTTTAATCTCATTCAATGATTTCTTACCGAAATTTGGAGTTTCTAAAAGTTCACTCTCGCTTCGCTGCACCAAGTCTCCAACATACACAATATTCTCG
>CADEEN010000555.1 GCA_902826345.1 uncultured Burkholderiales bacterium
TGGCCGCGGATCGCGGCGTGCGCGTGTACGTCGTCGGCCTGGGCACGCCCAACGGCCATGCCGCGATGGGCGAAGGCATGGCGATCTACCTGCAACTCGACGAACCCACGCTGCGCGAGGTCGCGAAGATCACCGGCGGCGAGTACCACCATGCGGGGACGGCCGAGGCGCTGCGCAGCGTCTATCGGCAGCTCGGGTCGAAGCTGGAGGTGAGCAAGCGGGATACGGAGTTGACGGCGCTGCTGGCGTTGGTGGCGGCGCTGTTGCTGGCGGCGGGGGCGGGGTTGTCGGTGTTGTGGTTTGGGCGCGTGGCTTAGCTTGCCGAGTCCTTCACCGGCCGGCCCGCAGCGGCCGAAGCGCTCATCGCTCCGCCAGGTAGTGCCGCGTCTCGATCGCGCTGCCCTCGCTCAGGTGCGCGCGCAGGCTCGCTTCCAGCCCACGGTCGGCCAGGGTCTGCCGGCTGCGCTGGTGCAGGTAGTCGACCCAGCTCTGGACGATGAAGCGTTCGACGAAGCGCTGCCGGTCTTCGAGGTCGCGGTACAGGCGCCAGAACAAGGCGCCGTCGCGCTGGCGCGGGGCCTTGAGGCGCGTGACGTCGGCCGTGAAGGCCTCGACTGCGTCGGGCCGCACGCGGTAGATCAGCTCCACCGCCACCGGGCCGGCCTCGGGGTTCGGCTCGTTGGCGACCAGCAGGTGTTCGAGCGGTGCCGGCGTGACTTCCAGGTCCGAGCCCATGCGCAGCGGAAAGGGCTTGGCCAGCAGCAGGCCGGCCAGCATCGCCACCGTGGCCGCGAGCAGGGCCACCGTGAGGCTGGTGAGGCCGGCCACCGCGCCCCACAGCGCCGAGCCGAGCGCGAAGGACCCGAGCGCCGACAGCACGTGCAGCGCCGCCGCGCGCGAGCGCACCCATGGCGGGGCGCTGGTCTGCGTGGCGGTGTTGAAGGTGGACATCACCGCCATCCACGCCGCCCCCGATGCCGCCAGCGCCCAATACACCGGCCACGCCACGGGCGACAGCGCGGACACCACCATCGCCAGCGAGAAGGTCAGCACGCCGGCCACGACGAGCCGCTCCAGCCCGAGGCCGCTGCGCAGGCGGCCGATGAGCAGGCTCATGACGACGGCACCACCGCCGAGGCAGCCCATCATCAGCCCGTAGCCCGAGGCGCCGCTGCCCAGGCGCTGCGCGCCGATGGCCGGCAGCAGCGCCCACAGCGCCGAGCCGGCGGCGCCATAGGCTCCTGTGCGCACGAGCTGCGAGAACACCGTGTGCGAGTGCCACGCATAGCGCATGCCCGCGAGCGTGCCGCTCCACAGGCGCTCGGCCGGCAGGCGCCGCGCCGGGTGCGGCCGCGGCGGGTTCCGGTGGATCGTCCACGCGAGCGCGATCACGCCGGCGATGGACAGCGCCAGCACCGCGCTGCCCGCCCACGCGCCGGCGCGCAGCTCGCCCGCCATCACCTGCGCGAGCGCCTGCTCGGGCGAGCCCTGCACGTCGAGCGCGTCGGCCGCGTCGCGGTGGCCGGCCAGCACCCAGCGGTGCAGCGCGGCGTACATCAGGCCGGCCAGCATCGGCCCCAGCGCGCGCGCGGCGTTGTACGCCGCGCTCATGGTCACGATGGCCTGCGGCAGGCGATCGCGCGGCAGGATCTCGCCGACCATCGAGTTCCAGGCCGGCGTGATGAGCGCGGTGCAGCAGCCGGCGACGAAGGTCAGCAACAGCAGGCTGGTCGAGCCGGCCCAGCCGGTGAGCAGCAGCCCCACCAGCACCGCCACGGCCAGCGCCTGCACCGACAGCGCGAGCAGCATCAGGCGGCGGCGGTCGGTGGTGTCCGCCAGCACGCCCGCCGGCAGCGAGAGCACGAACATCGGCAGGAACACCGCCGTCTGCACCAGCGCGGCGAGGAAGGACGACGAGGTGCGCTCCACCGTCAGCCAGGCGACGGCGGTGAGGTGCATCGCGTTGGCGATGAAGTAGGCGCCGCTGGCGAGCCAGAGGAGGCGGAAGACGGGGTGGCGGAGGGCGGACCAGGGGGTGTCGTCGTTCGCCGAAACCGAAGGCGTGCCGGCCCCGTCGGCAGCAGTGCTGGACGTGCGCGGCGGATCGGCGTTCATGACGCGATCATCGCGCGGCCCGGTGAATCATGGGCAAACGCCGCCGTCCATGACCCTGCTCGGCGGCATAGCCACGCGACTGCCTGCGGAGCGCAACCCGAGCGGAACGACCGTGTAGCGCGGCTGGCA
>CADEEN010000556.1 GCA_902826345.1 uncultured Burkholderiales bacterium
TGGGATACTGGGGCGGAGCCTGGATGCAGAGTAGATCGCTGCGTGTCGCCGCGCGGCAGCGCCGCCTTCGCCGCGGCGGCGCCGAAAAGCATGGTGCGAACACGCTGTTTCGACGGCCTGGCGCACGAGATCTTCAACGAGCCCGAGCGCGACCTGGTCGTCGGCGCGCTGATCGATTTCCTGCGAACGCTGTCAGTTCCGACGCGTTGATTCGACGCCGCCGACATCGACCGCCGGCTCGATGCTGCGCAACTTCGACGCGTAAATCGCGCGCTCGCGCGCGGTGACGCTGTTCTTCATCGCCACGTCGAGGTGCTTGCGCGCCTGCGGCACGTCGCCCAGGCCGTAGAGCGACACGGCGAGCCAGAAGTGGAACTCGTGATAGTCCGGGTCGCGCCGCATCTCGCGCAGCAGGTGATCGCGCGCGGCGGCGTACTGGCCGGCCTTGGCCGCCGCCACGCCGCGGTCGAAGTGGGCGAACGGCGGGTCGCGCTCGATCGCCGCCAGCCGCTGCTGGAACAGCAAGGCCTCGGCCGCGCGCTCCTGTTGCAGCAGCAGCTGCGCCACGTTCTGCAACGCTGGCTTGTGCCGCTCGTCGCGCGCCACCGCCTCGCGGTACGCGCGCTCGGCCGCAGCGGCCAGGCCGCGCCGCTGGTAGACCACGCCCAGCGTGTTGTAGGCGCCGGCATAGGTCGGGTCCTGCATCACCGCTTCACGCGCGTGGGCGTAAGCGTCGTCGATCGCACCGCGCACCAGGTGCTCGGCGGCGCGGTTGTTCATGAACATGGCCAGGATCGTCGCCTCGCTGATGACGTGCAGCGCCTGGCCGCGGCCGGCGGGAATGGCGCCGAAATCGATGCGCAACTGCGTGTCGCTGTCGTAGGCGCCGACCCGATCAACCAGGCGCTTGGCCACGGTGATGTTGACGTGGCCGTTGACGAACGACAGGTCGCCGCTGCGGCTCCAGGACTCGTGCCCGGTGAGCGCTTGAAACGCGATCGGCAATTGCAGATGGGCGGCCAGCGCGGCCGTCATCACCACCAGCGACAGGCAGTTGCCGGCGCGCGCGTCGAAAGCCTCGGCGGCGTTGCGCGTCAGCTCGGCGTCGTACTCGAGGCGCAGCTGCGCCTTGGTGTGCAGCGCATCGACCAGCGCGCGCTGCGCGCCCTGCTGGCGGATCGACGCAGCGATGTCGCGCTCGAGGTAGCGCAGCATCGCCGGGCTGAGCGCGAACACGGCCTTGGCGTCGGGCACGTTGTGCGGCGGCGCGAAGGCCGCGTCTTCGAACAGGCTCGGCGACGGCGGCGGCGCGGCCGGCGGCAGCGTGGCGCAAGCCGCCAGCAGCGTTGCGAGCAACAGGCTGAGCAGACGGGAGGCCGGCATGTCTTCATGGTAGGCCGAAGGCAGGCCGATTCCAATCCGTGGCGCACCCCTAAACTCGACGGCTTCTTCACGGCCTGGGAGCGCACGCCATGAATGCCCCGCTGAACACGCAAACCCTGTCTGCCTTCACCGACCGGCTGTGGGACGAGGAGATCGTGCCGGCGCTGCAGCGCTACATCGAGGTGCCGGCGAAGAGCCCGATGTTCGATGCCGATTGGGCGAAGAACGGTTATGTCGATCGCGTGGTGCGCGACGCCGCGGGTTGGGTCGAGGGCAAGAAGCTGCGCGGCCTCACGCTCGAAGTGATCCGCCTCGAAGGCCGTACGCCGGTGATCCTGTTCGAAGTGCCGGCGACGAAAGCGGGTTCGACCGACACCGTGCTGCTCTACGGCCACCTCGACAAGCAGCCCGAGTTCAACGGCTGGCGCAACGACTTGGGGCCGTGGACGCCGAAGTACGAAGACGGCAAGCTCTACGGCCGCGGCGGCGCCGACGACGGCTATGCGGTCTACGCGTCGCTGGCCGCGATCATGGCGCTCGACGCGCAGAACATTGCCCGCCCGCGCTGCGTCGGCCTGATCGAGAGCTGCGAAGAAAGCGGCTCGTTCGATCTGCCGCACTACCTCGAAGCGCTCAAGCCGCGGCTGGGCAACGTCAGCCTCGTCGTCTGCCTGGACAGTGGCGCCGGCAACTACGACCAGTTGTGGCTGACGACCAGCCTGCGCGGCATGGTCAGCGGTGTCTTGAAAGTCGAGATCCTCACCGAGGGCGTGCACTCGGGCGATGCCAGCGGCCTCGTGCCGTCGAGCTTTCGCATCATGCGCCAGGTGCTCGACCGGCTCGAAGACAGCG
>CADEEN010000557.1 GCA_902826345.1 uncultured Burkholderiales bacterium
CGCCAGCACCGCCAGCGGCGCCAGCAGCCCGCCGTAACGGTGCATGCTGATGTAGAGCCACCAGGTGCTGGCCGCCAGCCACGCCGTTCCGAAGGCCCAGCCGAGAAGCGCCGCGCGCCGCGGGCTGACGCGCGACACGCCCCAGGCGAGCAGGCCGATGCAGGCGAACTGCAGCCACCATACCTGCGTGTGCACGAAGCTGAGACTGAGGATCGCGCCGAGCGCGGCGCCGATGGCCGTGTCGAGCACGACGGCCCGCGTGCCACCCGCGCGCATCAGCCCGCGGTCTTGCCGTCAGTCGGCATCGTCCGCCAGATCGCCCGGTTGCGAGTTCGAAGCCAGCCGCGAAACGCGGAACCAGCGCACGGCGCCGCCGCGCGTCAACATCACCGAAAAGCGCAGGCCGCCGGTGTCCACCGCTTCCCCGCGGCGCGGCACGCGGCCGAACTCATGCGCGACCAGGCCGCCGATGGTGTCGAACTCGGCCTCGGAGAAGGCGGTGCCGAAGGCTTCGTTGACCGAGGCGATCGGCGCGTCGCCGGCAACGCGGTGCGTGCCGTCGGCCAGCGTGTAGACGCTGCTGTCGCGGTCGGCCTCGTCGAATTCGTCCTCGATCTCGCCGACGATTTCCTCGAGCACGTCCTCGATCGTGATCAGTCCGGCGGTGTTGCCGAATTCGTCGATGACGATCGCCAGGTGGTTGCGGTTGCTGCGGAAGTCGCGCAGCAGCTCATTCAGGCGTTTGCTCTCGGGCACGAACACCGCCGGCCGCAGCAGCGTGCGCAGGTTCAGCTCCGGCGCGCGCTGCAGCTTCAACAGATCCTTGGCCAGCAGGATGCCGATGACGTTGTCGCGCTTGTCTTCGTAGACCGGGAAGCGCGAGTGGCCGGTGTCGATGATGACTTCGAGCAACTCTTCGTAGGGGGAAGAGATGTCGAGCTGATCCATGCGCGGCGCCGCCACCATGACGTCGCCGGCCGTCATGTCGGCCATGCGGATCACGCCTTCCAGCATCGAGCGGCTCTCGGGGTCGATCAGCTCGCGCTGCTCGGCGTCGGCTAGGGTCTCGATCAGCTCGTCCTTGCTGTCGGGCCCGGGCACGATGAACTCGACCAGCCGCTCGAAGAAGCTGCGCTTGTCGACGTGTGGAGCGCGGGAAGGGTGTGGGTCGGACACTGCGACGGTGTCGGGTAAGGCGGGGGAGTGAGAATACCCGACCTTGTTTTGCCAGCACGGGGCTCCACCTGCGGCTTTCATTTCGGATCACCACGCCATGTCTCAAGGACTCATCCCCGCCACCATCCTCACCGGCTTTTTGGGCTCGGGCAAGACCACGCTGCTGAAGCGCGTGCTGTCGGAGCACCACGGCCACAAGATCGCCGTCATCGAGAACGAATTCGGCGAAGAGAACATCGACAACGAGATCCTGGTCGATGACGCCGGCAAGGAACAAATCCTGCAACTCTCCAACGGCTGCGTCTGCTGCACCATCCGCGAAGACCTGCGCAGCACGCTGACCACGCTGGCGGAGAAAAAGCGCAAGGGCGAGCTCGACTTCGACCGTGTCGTCATCGAAACCACCGGCCTGGCCGACCCCGGCCCGGTGGCGCAGACGTTCTTCATGGACGACGAGATCGCCGAGAGCTACCTGCTCGACTCGGTGCTGACCCTGGTCGATGCCAAGCACGCCGACGGCCAGCTCGACAGCCGCCAGGAGGCGCGCCGCCAGATCGGTTTCGCCGACCAGATCTTCATCAGCAAGACCGACATCGCCGACGCCGCCGCGGTCGATGCGCTGGCCCACCGCATCAAGCACATGAACCCACGCGCGCCGCAGCGCAAGGTGCATTTCGGCGAGGTGCCGATCGCCGAGGTCTTCGACTTGCGCGGCTTCAACCTCAACGCCAAGCTCGAGATCGACCCCGAATTCTTGAACGACGGGGGGCACGATCATGCGCATCACGACCACGATCATGGTCACGAGCATCACGATCACGAGCATGGTGAACATTGCGAGCACCCGCACCACCACGCGCACGACGACGACGTGAAGTCCTTCGTCTTCCGCTCCGACAAAGCCTTCAACCCGGCCAAGCTGGAAGACTTTCTCGGCGCGATCGTGCAGGTCTACGGCCCGAAGATGCTGCGCTACAAGGGCGTGCTCAATATGAAGGGCAGCGAGCGCAAGGTCATCTTCCAGGGCGTGCACCAGCTGATGGGCAGCGACGTC
>CADEEN010000558.1 GCA_902826345.1 uncultured Burkholderiales bacterium
ATGGACATCCACATGCCCGATCTCGACGGCCTGGCCGCGGCGCGGCGCATCCGCGCTCTGGGCGGCGGCGTGGCGCGCATCCCGATCATCGCGCTGACCGCCAACGCGATGGCCGAGGACCGCGACGCGTACATCGAGGCCGGCATGGACGACCACGTGGCCAAACCGGTGGAAGCCGCCGCGCTCGCCCGTGCCATCGCGCGGTTGCAGGTCTTGCAACGCGCCAGTGCGCTGCAAGACCTCGAGATGGTCAGTCTGGTGTGAGACCGTTCATCTTCGCAAGCGGCCGCTTTTCCACATCTGCCGACTCACCACTTGCCATGAGCACCTCAATGAAACACGACGAACAGGCTTCATCTATCGCACCGGCGCTTCGTCGTTGGCTGCGACGCGCTTGTGCGCTCGCGGCCGCTGGTGTGCTTTGCGGATTGGCGCCGGCCGCCGAGGCACAGACCACTGCCGCGCCGCAACACCTGCGCATCGTCGGCGGCCTGGCGGGCGTGAACCAGTACACGCGACACGAAGAGCCTTTCTGGACGACCGAGCTGGCGCGCCTGTCCGGGGGCCGCGCCACTGCCGAGATCGTGCCCTTCGATCGCGCGGGCATCCGAGGCCAGGAGATGCTGCGCCTGTTGCAGGTGGGCGTCGTGCCCTTCGGCACGGTGCTGCTGAGCCTGAGCACGGCGGACGATCCGGAGCTGGTGATGCCCGACCTCGCGGGCCTCAACCCGGACATGGCCACGTTGCGCCGCAGCGTCAGCGCGTTTCGGCCGCGTCTGGAGCGCGTGATGCGAGAGCGTTACGGCAGCGAACTGCTGGCGCTGTACGCCTACCCGGCGCAAGTCACCTACTGCACCAAAGCACTGAAAAACCTGGCCGATCTCGCCGGCCGGCGCGTGCGCGTCTCCAGCGCCACGCAGTCGGATTGGGTCACGGCGCTCGGCGGCACAGCGGTGCAAATCGCGTTTGCGGAGGTGATCGGCAATCTGCGCAACGGCAACATCGACTGCGCGATCACCGGCACCATGTCGGGCTACACCATCGGCCTGCATGAGGTGACGAGCCACCTGCACACGGCGCCCGTCAATTGGGGCGTCAGCGCCTTCGTCGCCAACGGCGCCGCCTGGAGCGCGCTGCCCACCGAGGTGCAGGCACTGCTGCGCCGCGAGCTGCCCAAACTCGAACAGTCGATCTGGGCCGAAGCCGACAACGAAACGAGCGCCGGGATCGCGTGCAACACCGGCACGTCCGCCTGCGCCGGCGGACGCCGCGGCGGCATGACCGAGGTGCGCATGACACCGCAGGACAACAAGCGCCGGCACGAAGCGCTCGTCAACGACGTCCTGCCCGGCTGGGTCAAGCGCTGCGGCCCGCGCTGCGCCGACAGCTGGAAGGGCACCGTGGGTCAGGCCAACGGCATCGCCCTGCCCTGACGACCGTCAGCCGCGCAGCAGGTCGTTGATGCTGGTCTTGGCTCGGGTGGCGGCGTCGACCTTCTTGACGATCACCGCGCAGGTGGTGCTGTAGCTGCCGTCGGCCGCGGGCAAGGTGCCGGGAACCACCACCGAGCCGGCCGGCACCCGGCCGTAGCTGATCGCGCCGGTGGCGCGATCCAGGATCTTCGTGCTCTGGCCCAGGTGCACGCCCATGCCGAGAACCGAGTTCTCCTCGACGATCACGCCCTCGACGATCGAGCAGTGCGAACCGACGAAACAATTGTCCTCGACGATCGTCGGCCGCTCCTGCGCCGGCTCCAGCACGCCGCCGATGCACACGCCCACGCTCAGGTGCACGCGCTTGCCGATCTGTGAGCCGGAGCCGACGTTGACCCAGCCGTCGATGGTGCTGTAGTCATCGACGTAGGCGCCGATGTGCACGAAGCTCGGCATGACGAAAACCTTGCGGCCGAGGTACACGCCGTGGCTGACCATCGCCGGCTGCACCGTGCGCACGCCGCTGGCGCGCATCTCGTCCTCGCTGAAGCCGGCGAACTTGGAGTTGATCTTGTCGAAGTACGCAATGTCGCCGGCGCGCGTGACCTGGGCATCGTTGAGGCCATACCACAGCAGCAAGCTGCGCCGCACCCACTCGTTGACGCGCCACTGCCCGACGCTTTCGCGCTCGGCCACACGAACGTGGCCCGCGTCGAGCAGTTCCATGACGTAGTTCAGGACTTCGCGCAGCAGCGGCTGCGCCACGGCCTGCGCGCCTTCGTTCCAGGCCTTGT
>CADEEN010000559.1 GCA_902826345.1 uncultured Burkholderiales bacterium
TTGTCCGGCACGGAAAGTAGCGAGCGGCTGTCCATCTTGTGCCTTGAGAAAGATCGAGACGTTGTTTGGCGTCTCGTCGACCTTTCGGACAACCGTATAAGCTCGCGATTCCACGGACGCTCCCTGCTAACCATGTTTCTTAACAGGAAACTTTACTGCCGCCAATACACTATTCCTGTGGTAATCTACGTGACGCAGGGCTATTGGTATTTCAGATTAAGCGAACCGGGTTTTCTTCGCGGCCTAAAGGTCAAATTTCGGAAACGATATGGCATCGGAACTACTCGAAAGACCGGCGGCAAAAGAAGAGACTTCGAGTGGCCTCGGTCAGCGCCTTCGAAAGCTGCGCAAGATGCAGGATCGCACGCTTGAGGATATCGCGCAGGAAATAGGCCTTACCAAGGGTTATCTTTCCAAAGTGGAGACTGGGCGGCAGATTCCGCCACTGGCAACACTTTCGAAACTTGCGAAAGCACTCAGTGTCGATCTCGCCGATCTTGTCGACGAAAACAATTCCCGCGCGGATACATGTGAAGGCGTCTCGGTTGTTCGTGCCGATGAGCGGCGAAACGTGATTCGCGGCGCGACTTCCTTCGGCTACGACTATCAATCGCTCGTTCAAAACTCGACCGGCAAGCATATGTCGCCGTTTTTGTTCACGTTCCCGGCCCAGGTTCTCAAGGAAGTCGTGTTTGAGCATCCGGGAGAGGAAATGATTTTTGTCCTGAGCGGACTGGTGGAAATCGAGGTCGGCGAAGAAACCTTCGAGTTAAGGCCGGGCGACTGCATTTATTTCGATTCCCGTTTGCGCCATCGCGGTTGCGGCAAGAACGGGGAGGCGAAAGCACTCGTTGTTCTCTACGATCCAAGCAATCGCAAATAAAAAAAGAGGCGCTGCGAACAGCGCCTCACCAGATGGAGTGCTTAATTCACTTCGGTGAATTATCAGCTCGCCTTCTTTTGGCTGTCGACGTCGTATCCTTCGGAATCGCCGAACTTGTTCGGCTTGCGATAGATCGCGAGCAAAAGGCATCCTTCGTCGCTCTTCGTCTCGTGATAGGAGCCAGGTTCTCGCCAGACGAAATCGCCGGCGCGGCAAATTCCATCGTGGTCATAAAACGAGCCTTCCAGCACATAACTCTGTTCGATCTCTGGATGCTGATGGAACGGCAGCGTTGTTCCGGGCTCCCACTTCAAAAGACAGGTGAGTTCACCGGTCTTGGTATTTTCGTATAGCCGCTTGATCTGGATGCCTTTGAACGGAGAGGGCTTCCAATCCATGTTGTCAATTTTCACATAGGTCGAGCCGCCAGGCGTAGGTTCTTTAGTGACAAAACGTGGGTCCATTTTGGATCCTCCCTAGTTCTTACGATGTATCCTAATAGGATACACAATAAGGCTCCCTGTCAACTCCGTATTGATTGCTTCCGCGGGTTAGTGCGGATGTTTTAGCAATCGCCAGAGTTTGCATCCGGTAGGAGAGGAGAAGTCGAGGTCCATAATCGCGCGGTGCTTCTGACAAATACTCTCAATACACTTGTGAAGTGTCAGACGCAGTTTTTCCGCCCGAAGCGGCACGCTGTAGTAAGGGCGGAATTTCGGAGGATTGTAGGTGCGACATTCTGTCTTGACGCAAACGAGAGGTGATGCTCGGCTGGGGGCCCGCGGACTCAGAGATAGGAAACATTATGTTTCGGCTTCGTTCATTGATCGCGCTTCTGGCCGTTGCGGCCACGCTTGTATTCCTGGCTGTTGAGGCCATTGCAGCGCCAAGGATGAACTCGGGAAGCCGTGGCAGCCGAACCTATTCCGCGCCACCGACCACTGCGACTTCACCGAAAGCGGCAAGTCCGATCGAGCGCTCGATGACGAAACCCGGTCAGCCCGGCACGTCGGCTGTGCGTCCGGCGACCCCGGCATCGCAACCCGGCGGATTGTTCAATCGGCCGGGCCTTCTCGGCGGTCTTGCTGCCGGCTTTCTTGGCGCTGGGCTGGTGGGGCTTCTGCTCGGCCATGGTTTCATGGGCGGCCTCGCCGGCATTGCCTCGTTTATCGGGCTGCTATTGCAGGTCGGGCTGGTCGTAATCATCGCGACACTCGCATGGCGCTGGTGGCAGCGGCGATCGCAACCTGTATCTGCATTCGCTGGCGGCCCGGCGATGCGTGACATGGGGGAAACCGCTGCTCAACCGCGGAGCGGTTTCGCTGGTTCCGCTGCCG
>CADEEN010000560.1 GCA_902826345.1 uncultured Burkholderiales bacterium
GCCCATACTTCGAACATCGCGACAGCTATCGCCGGTGCAGAGTTCTCGCTCTATCACCTGGACGGCATCCGTCGCGCGGACAACAGCGCGACATTGCACCTCACAAGCCACTACTTTGACGAACCCAGTTGCCTGGAGTTGCTGGCAAGTTGCGAAGACGTGGTCACCATTCATGGCTGCAAGGCCCCGGGCGAGGTCGTGCTTGTGGGCGGCCTCGACAACGAGTTGGCTGTGCAACTGAGCGAGGTGATAGCAGCGGCAGGTCTCGCATGCTGCCTCGATGGCCACGACTTCCCCGGAACTAATCCAAACAACATCTGCAATCGCGGTCGCCGTGGCGTCGGTGTTCAACTGGAACTCAGCGTTGCGCTTCGCATGTCGTCGACGCGCAAACGCCAGTTCGTGGCCGCGGTCCGGGAAGTACTGCTGCGCCGGGAAGCTCGAAGGCCCAGACCGGCTTCCGGGGCGCTTCCTTAGGGCACGCCCACGGCGGCGTGCGCAGAGTAACTTTCCGCCACCACAACGGTGCTGCGACGCCAGACGACCAGCCGACGGCAAGACGAGTAGAGCACGATTCACGCCGAAATCCAGCACTGCCCCATGCGCTGATCGCGCCTAGAGTTCTTGTAGTGCCTGCCCGCCGGGAGTCGAGCCATGCGGCATTCGTCCACTGCAAGCCTATCCGCTGAACCCGACAGCGACCGCCTCTTCGCCAGGATGTCCACCGTCCTGCGGCTGACCGGCCTCGGCCGGTCCACGATCTACCGGCTGATTGCCGAGGACAAGTTCCCCGCCCAGGTCCGGATCGGCACGCGTGCGGTGGGGTGGCGCTGGAGCGACCTCGAGCGCTGGAGCGAGGCTAGGCCGACGATCACCCATTGATCACGGGCACGAGCGAACGCCACTGAGTGGCAGGTGGGCGACTACGTGATTCACGACTCCGACGCAAGGCGCGCCGACATGTTGATGGTCGTGCTCGGTCGGAACGCCAGCGGCATCTACCGGACGCGCTACGCCTATCCGGCCGAGCAGCCGACGAACTGGCGGCACAAGGTCTGGGGCAACAAGGTCGAATCCCTGCACGATCCGCGCCGGTTCGGAATCACAACGCCCGCGATCAACCCGGGAGCCCGAGCTTCAACAGTGCTCCAACCACAATCATCCAGACCAGCACCCGACCCCACCGCCACGTCGTGAAGTGGTAGCGATGGTTCGCGAGCAGTGCCGTGCACAGTCGTCGTGCAGCAGACACGACCAGGAGTGCCATCAAGAAGGGCAGCACAAGTCCGCCCTGGCCGGGCACGTGGATCAACGCGACCCAACCCGCGCTCGGCCACGCCACCGCATCGACCGCCGCAAGCCAACGCCGCCCGGGCCAGTACGGCGCGTCGGGCGGCGGGGCGCGAGCAAACAGCACCCACATCGAAACCTCCATCAGAGCGGGCGGCACGCTGCCGCCCGCCCCGTCCACTCAGCTTGCCGGCGGTCGCAGCGACGCCGGCAGCCAGCGCGTGCCGTGCAGCCGCCCCGCCGCTGTAGTCACCAGCACGTCCTTCTTCATGCCTTCCACCCCGTCGCGCGCCAGTTCCGGCCCGGCCTCCTTCAAGGCCTGGACGATCTGAGCCTTCGACAAGTGGTTCAGGAAGCCTTCCGCGGTCGGCTCCCACCAGTCGGCCATGTCGAGCCCAACGGCGCGCGCGATGGCGTCTGCGTCGCGCGCCGCGTTGACGCTCGGCAGCGTGTTGACGGTCAGTGCGGCGCACAGGCCGAGCAGGTCGAGGAGTTCGCCCTGCGGCAGATCGACCAGCCACCCGAACCAGTCGCCGCGCTGCTCCGGCAGCCGGCCGCGCCACCGGGCCTTCGCCTCCTCCACTGCGAGAAAGGCCTTGCTGCCCTTCATGTCATCGGCGACCGATACGAGTGCATGCGCCGAGGCGGTCGCGTTGATCTGCATGGCCGGCCGGTCGAACCCGTAGTCCTCGGCGAAGACACGCTGCAGCAGCGTGCTCGCGAGTGCGGCGAGCGCGACCTGCACGTTGCCGGTCAGCACAGCCTGCAAAGCCGCCGTGCGATGCGCGGCGAGCCGGCGCGTCAGCGCCTCGCTCAGGTCGCCGGTGGGCCGCTTCGGCGCAGCGCGCTCGCTCTCGTTGTCGGTCGCTTCGACGTCCGCGGGCGGCGAAGTCTCCTTCCGCGCCTTGCGCTGCAATGCTTCGAGCGC
>CADEEN010000561.1 GCA_902826345.1 uncultured Burkholderiales bacterium
CCCGCGCACCCGACCAGCTGGCCGAGGCCCGACTGCTGTGGCGGGGGTTCATACGACGAGCACGCAGGATGATGTTGGCTGCCGGTGTCGGGCATGCGCTTCGCCACGTAGCGACGGTGAAAGGCCACGTACATCTCGACCCCGCCGGGCACGCACACGCAACGCGGGCGCTCGGGTGTTCCGTAAACGACGGCCAACGCCTCCTGGAATGATCGGTCGTCAGGTTCCAGAAGGCGGCCGCGGATCGACAGTCGTTGGGCTTCCATCAACATATCGTGGGAGTTCTCCTGGCCACTGCGCCAGCGCGAATCACCACGCGATCGTGTGGCAATCGCCACCAGCCCCGGTGCCGGGTTGCAGATGCGCGAGGCGTCCGAATCGACCCGAGAGGGGCGCCTGCCCGAACGCAACTCGCGCGCGACGGGACGCGCGCCGTCACGACAAGGAGCACCAACGCGGGCGCTGCTGCGACACGGGTTGCACGACACACCTGACCAAGTCCTGTCGGGTTCGATGTCTGCCTGCATGCCCAAAGTGCACCCTTGATGCTGGTACCCCTGTCTGCTAGATTGAAGATGTCTTCCACGAGGCTGGCGAGTCTGGCGATCGCGCGGTCGTGCCGCCGTTGGAGGGGACCAACACATGTCCCAGACTGTTTTTGAGACAGAACGGTTGCTTGTTCGCCGCTGGTGTGAGGCGGACTTGCCGATGCTTCTTGCCGTATATGGTGATGCCAACGCCATGCAATGGGTTGGTGACGGCGTTGCGCTTGGGGAAGACGACTGCGCGAGGTGGCTGGACGTCACGCACAAGAACTACGAGCGGTACGGGTATGGCATGTTCGCCGTGGTGCTCAAGCTGTCGTCGAGTGTCATTGGCTTCTGTGGCATCGTCCACCCAAGCGGCCAGAGTGAGCCGGAAGCGAAGTATGCGTATCTGCGCTCGCATTGGGGACGCGGCTTTGCCACTGAGGCGCTGGTAGGCCTGCTTCGTCACGGCGCTGGCGTCCATGCGCTGAACCTCATTGCTGCCAGCACTGCTCCTGAGAATGCCGCTTCACACCAGGTGTTGCGCAAGGCGGGCATGGAGCGCGCCGAACTCACCACCAACCCGGACGGAAGCCAAACGCTGTGGTTCCGGTGGCGGGCATTGGCCACCGAAGCCTTGCATCAAAGCGATCCAGGTGCAGCGCGCTGAGCTGGAGCCAGCCCGCAAGCATGCTCACGGCCCCCGCTGAGGTCTGTTCGCGATGCGCGCGGCCTCATGAACTCTTTCGCTTGTCGCAGGTGTTCTCCGTGCTGGGGCTTGTGCAACAAGGGCTTGGGGTATCGGTGTCGGTGCGCCTGGCGCTGCCTGAGCAATGGCAGGGCGTGGTCTTTAAGTCTTTCGAGCCGAAGGCGACGCTGCATCGGCAGAAGGCAATGGCGTCGGCACCGCCGAAATCGAAAAGGGCAAGAGTGGAGGTTGGGCGCTGAAGCATGCGGTTCATTCGAGCATCCTGGAACTGCCAGCGCCAATCAGGTCAGCTTTGTAGCGTCGCCCATCACTCCCCATCCCGCGAAACGTCGCGCTGGTTTGAAGCGCTGCTTTGACCCGCAGCCGACTCCACTGGGTAGGGGCCGTCGCGAAACGTCTGCGCGTGGTAGCCCTTGATGCCTATTGATCTTGCCAATGAGCTCTGAAGGTCCCCACCGTTGCGCAGCAGTTCGACGACGCCTGCAAAGTCGACTGTTGGCCGCCAACCCAGCTCGACGCGGGCGCGCTCGTTGACATACACGCGGTCGATGCGGGGGAACATTCGCCAGCCCAGTCGGCCGTACAGAGCTTCATGCGACGGAACCCGCAGCTTCAGCACCGCCGGCGCGTCCCGGCGCAACTGCACCAAATCGTCCTCGAGAAACGGCGTGGTGGCGCTGATGACGTACATCCCGAAGCCGATCTGCGGCGCGCGCTCGACGGCACACAGGTGCGCGCTCACCACGTCATCGAGGGAGACGCGGCGGCAGAGGTACTCGTTGGCCTTGACGTTCGCATCGACGTAGGCTTCACGCACCTCTTGCGCGTCGTCGGGCTCCGGAAAGAAGCGTGAGGTTCGCAGCACGATGCACGCCAGCCCGTGGTTGCGATGGAACAAGCGGCACATGTCTTCAGCCGCCGCTTTGGTCGCGCCGTAGATGTTCTTCGCCACTTGCCCAGTGT
>CADEEN010000562.1 GCA_902826345.1 uncultured Burkholderiales bacterium
CTCCGTAGTCGTAGCCGTCCTGGTCTTCCTCGGTCAGCCAAACGCGTGGCAAGGTGTAGGCCGGAGCCGATGGGGGCACGCGCAGGCGGTCGCGTGAATCGACCGTCTCGCGATCTGCGGTGCCGGAGCCGTGGGCGATCCACGTGCCTTGGCAGGCTCGCATGATCGGCTCGAGTGCCGCTACGAGACCGCTCGCCGGCGTCTGCAGCGTGATCTCTCCGTCAGCGCGGTTGTGAATGTAGGGCTCGCGGTTCGAAACGACGAGAATCTCGGTTGCCGGCAGCTCCTCGGTGAGGAGGCGCTGAAGCGTCTTCGGCGACCACTCGACGTAGATGCCCTCTGCGAAGCGGTTCTCGTTTCGGATCTCATCCAGCGCCTTTCTCACCTCGCGGCCGATCGGAAAGCCACCCCGGGAGGAGCTGTCGAGATCAACTCTCGCGCCGCCGATGACCCGGCTGACCGTTCGCGTCCAAGACCGCATCAGAGCGAGAAAGATCGCTGACGCGAGCAATCCGAGGCCCGCCGAGACCCCGATGAGGGCGAGGACCGAGATGATCCGGGCCTGTCCCGCTCGCTCATCCATGTAGCTCAGGTCATGCAGCACGAGGAGATGACCGCTGGTCGTGTCCGCGGTCAGGGGGAAGGCGCTGACATGGACGGGCCTGCCAGCCACTCTGCGGGTCGCGAACGTGTCCACCGCATCGAGGGCCAGGCTTTCGCATGTGACGCCCGCCGGAAACTGTGCTGTCGCGTTCTCGAGCTGCCCCTGATCTGTGCAGAAGGCCAACCCCAGAATCCGCTCATCCTCCGTCAGCCGCTCGAACAGTGGGAGAAGGCTGAACTGTGGCTGCGCGGCAAGGCTGAGAGCCACTTGTTCACGGATCGATCGGAAGACGAGCTGCGAGCGAAGCTCGATGTCACGCTGCGACCAGCTCTCGACCAGAACGCTCGTCAAGGGCACCACGGCGGCGATCATGATGGTGACCGCAGCCAGGCTGAGCAAGCCCAACTGGACGATGGGGTTGCGCAAGTATGGCAGCTGCCTCAGCCACCGAAGTGACGTGACCGCTGTCCTCGCTAACGATCTTCGGGTGTCGCGAAGTATCTGCTTCACCTGGCGGCCTCCCAACCCTTGGAAAGCCGCATCGCGGCCGTGATGATGCCAACCATCGAGTACGCTTGCGGGAAGTTGCCCCAAAGCTCGCCGGAAACCGGATCGATGTCCTCGGAGAGAAGGCCGACATGGTTGCGGTGCGCGAGCAGCTCCTCGAACAGTGCACGCGCCTCGTCCAAGCGGCCGATCGCTGCAAGCGCTTCGATGTACCAGAAATTGCAGATCGTGAAGGCGACGGCCGGCGCGCCGAAATCGTCCGGCGCGTCATAGCGCAGGAGCCTGCCGCCGCGCATAAGGCGCCGCCCGATCGTATCGACAGTCGCGACGAACCTCGGATCGGCCGGCGACACCATGCCGATTTCGCGCAGCAGCAGGACGCTGGCATCGATCTCGTCGGTATCAAGGCTGCCCGTGAAGCTTGCGAGGGTCTCGTTCCAGGCACGGTCGAGCACGACGCCCCGCAAGTCGTCCGCCGCCGTCTGCCACTGGCTCCGGCGCTCATCAAGACCGAGCGAGTGGGCGATGCGCGCGAGCCTGTCGCAGGCCGCCCAGCACATGGCTGCCGAATGCGTATGAATGCGTGTGCGGCCGCGATACTCCCAGATTCCCGCGTCAGGGGTCAGGGCAACACTCAGGGCCTTCAGGCCTAGAGGTTCGAGAAGCTCGAAGAGGGCGACGTCTCCCTTACGCGGCAGACGCTCGTCGAAGAACATCTGCGATGCCGCAAGGATCACACTGCCGTAGACGTCATGCTGTGTCTGCTCGACGGCCGCATTGCCGACCCTGACAGGACCGTGACCGCGATAGCCAGCCAATGCGCTGGCAGTCCGCTCCGTAAGCGCCGTCTCCGGCAAGATCGCGTAGACCGGCTTCAGTGCTGGTCCGCGCTCGAACGCGATGACGTTCGTCACGTAGGCGATGAAGCGCTCCATCGTCTTGGTAGCGCTCACGCTGTTCAAGGCATGCACGGTGAAGTAGGCGTCCCGCAGCCAACAGTAGCGATAGTCCCAATTGCGCTGCGAATCCGGCGACTCGGGCACGGAGGTCGTCAAGGCGGCGACGATGGCACCGGTTTCGTGGA
>CADEEN010000563.1 GCA_902826345.1 uncultured Burkholderiales bacterium
GCGGGGTCAATGCCCAGTACCTTGACGCCGGCCTGCTTGTAGTGCTTTAGCAGATAGCCGTCGTTGCTCGCCAGCTCGACCACCAGGCTGTCCGGCCCCAGCGCACGCCGCGCAAGGATGTCTTTGACGTTCGCGATCGTGTGAATCTGCAGCGCATCCGACACCGACGAGAAGTACGGATAGTCGTTGCAGAACAGCTCTTCGGGCGCGACTGTGTGGTCGATCTGCACCAGACTGCAGTCATGGCAGAAGGCCAGCCGCAGCGGATACCGGGCTTCCGGGGCTTTGAGTTGCTCGGTCGTCAGCAGACGATCGGCCAGCGGGCTCATACCGAGGTCGAGTACCGTTTCGAGGTGGGACGAGCCACAGGAACGGCAAACGTGGATCTGACCGTATTTCACGCCATCCTCGCGAAGTTGAATCAGATCTGGGGTTCGAGCGCAGCGCTGCTCCAGCGCAGGCGGCCATCGATATGGCCGCTGTCGATGAGCTTCTTCATGTGGGCGATGCGTTTGAAGCGCTCCCCCTCGAAGTCTTCGAGCGTCAAACCGACGCGCATGAAAGCCTCGTAGAGCTGCTCGACGCCGCGCCGCGCCGTCCACTGCGGCTTGAACCCGTGCAGCGTGCGTGCGATGCGGTTGCAGTCGACCCGGTAGTTGCGCTTGTCGGGGCCGGCGTCCGGCGCGAAGTCGACGCGGCAGCCCGGAACCACGCTCTCGACGATCTTGGCGATCTCGCGAATCTGGTAGTTCTCGGTCGTCGTGCCGACATTGAACGCTTGGTTGTGGACCAGCTCGATCGGCGCTTTGAGCGCTGCCGCGTAGGCGCGGCTGATGTCTTCGACGTGCACGATGGGCCGCCAGGGAGAGCCATCGCTCTTCAGGTAAACACGGCCGGTGGTCAGCGCCCACGCAGTGAGGTTGTTGACCACGAGGTCGAACCGGATCCGCGGCGACAGTCCGTAGGCCGTCGATGCGCGCAGGAAAGTCGGACTGAAGTCCTTGTCCGCGAGCTGCGTGACTGCACGCTCGACGTTGACTTTCGACTCACCGTAGGGCGTGACGGGATTGAACGCGGCGTCCTCGGTCAGGAACTGGTCGCCCGCAGCGCCGTAGTTGCTGCATGACGAAGCGAACACGAAGCGGCGCACGCCGACCTGCTTGGCAATCCGTGCCAGTTTGATCGAACCCTGGCAGTTGATGTCGTCCGTCAATGTCGGATCGTAGTCACCGAGCGGGTCGTTCGACAGCCCGGCGAGATGGATGATGGCGTCGTGGCCCTCGATGTCGCGCGGCGTGACGTCCCGCACATCCTTGATGATCTCCGGGATGTTGACGATCCCATCGTCGAACGTGCACTCGCGGAACAGGTCGCTGTCCAGCCCCGACACGTCGAAGCCATCGTTGAGCAGCAGCGGCACGAGCGTGGTGCCGATGTAGCCCTTGTGTCCAGTGACGAGTACGCGCATCGATCAGCTCCAGAGTTTCCAGGGTGGGTTGCCGCGATCCCACAGCGACTGCAGCAGGTGTTTCTCGCGCAGCGTGTCCATGCACTGCCAGAACGAGTCGTGCTTGTAGGCCATCAACTGCCCGTCGGCAGCCAAGCGCTCCATCGGCGCATGTTCGAACATCGTCTCGTCGCCATCGATGTAGTCGAGCACCTTGGGCTCGAGCACGAAGAAGGCACCGTTGATCCAGCCTTCGGCCGTCTGCGGCTTCTCGGCGAACTTGGCCACGCGGTCGTTGTCGAATTCCATGTAACCGTAACGTGCGGGCGGGCGCACCGCGGTAACAGTAGCCAGCTTGCCATGCGCGCGATGGAAAGCGAGCAGCCGGTCCAGGTCGACGTTGGAGACGCCATCGCCCCAGGTCAACATGAACGTCGAGTCGCCGAGCCATCGCTTCAGGCGCTTGACGCGTCCGCCGGTGAGGGTCGATGCGCCGGTCTCGACGAGATCCACGTTCCAGTCCACGGACTCCGGATCGTGACGCACGATCTCGCCCGTCTGCATGCGCACCGTCATGCTGCCGCCGAGCAATGCGTACTCCTGCATCCAGCGCTTGATGTAGTCGCCCTTGTAGCCCAGTGCGATGACGAAGTCCTTGTGGCCGAAGTGGGCGTAGTGCTTCATGATGTGCCAGAGGATCGGCCGGCCGCCGATCTCGACCATCGGCTT
>CADEEN010000564.1 GCA_902826345.1 uncultured Burkholderiales bacterium
TCCGCCTCACGAGGGCGCGAGCAGGAACACCGATGGTTTTTCGTCAGAGAAATTCTCAAAGGTTCAACACATGGACATGTCTGCCGCGGAAGTCAAACGCGCTGCCTCTGCGCAGCCGCCTTCTTCCCCCCACCCTTCTCATCCGTCTGAGCTGAACGGCTCGGAGATCATGGTTCGCTGCCTGCAGGCCGAAGGGGTCAAGTACCTCTGGGGCTATCCGGGCGGGGCCGTGCTCTACATCTACGACGCCCTGTACAAACAGGAGACGATCCAGCATGTGCTGGTGCGTCACGAGCAGGCGGCCGTGCACGCGGCCGACGGCTATGCGCGAGCCACCGGCGAGGTCGGCGTGGCGCTCGTCACGTCGGGCCCGGGCGTCACCAACGCCGTGACCGGCATCGCCACAGCCTACATGGACTCGATCCCGATGGTGATCGTCACCGGGCAGGTGCCGACGCCGGCGATCGGCCTTGACGCGTTCCAAGAATGCGACACCGTCGGCATCACGCGGCCGATCGTCAAGCACAACTTCCTCGTCAAGGACGTGCGCGAGCTGGCGCTGACGATGAAGAAGGCCTTTCACATCGCGCGCACCGGCCGGCCCGGGCCGGTGGTGGTGGACATCCCGAAGGACGTGTCGCTGAAGACGGCGCCGTTCCACTACCCCGAGCACATCGAGATGCGCTCGTACAACCCGGTGAAGAAGGGCCACGGCGGACAGATTCGCAAGGCCGTGGCGCTGCTGCTCGGCGCCAAGCGGCCCTACATCTACACCGGAGGCGGCGTGATCCTCGGCGAAGCGTCGGCGGAGTTGCGCGAGCTGGTGCACCTGCTCGGCTACCCGTGTACCAACACGCTGATGGGCCTGGGTGCGATCGACGCCGCGGACCCGCAGTTCCTCGGCATGCTCGGCATGCACGGCACCTATGAAGCCAACATGACGATGCAGAACTGCGATGTTCTGCTCGCCGTGGGGGCGCGCTTCGACGATCGCGTGATCGGCAACCCGAAGCACTTCGCGTCGGTTGAGCGCAAGATCATTCATGTGGATATCGACCCGTCGTCGATTTCCAAGCGTGTGCGTGTCGATATACCGATCGTCGGCGACGTGAAGGATGTGCTGCAGGAACTGATCTCGCAGATCAAGGAAGCGCAAGCCAAGCCCGACAAGACAGCACTCAACGCCTGGTGGGCGCAGGTCAACGAGTGGCGCAAGCGCGACTGCCTGGCCTACAAGACGAGCAGCGAGGTTATCAAGCCGCAGTACGTGGTCGACAAGCTGTGGCAGCTGACCAAGGACCGCGACACTTACATCACCAGCGACGTCGGCCAGCACCAGATGTGGGCCGCGCAGTTCTATCGGTTTGCCGAGCCGCGGCGCTGGATCAACTCCGGCGGCCTGGGCACGATGGGCGTGGGCCTGCCGTACGCGATGGGCATCAAGCTGGCCAAGCCCGACAGCGATGTCTTCTGCGTCACCGGCGAAGGCTCGATCCAGATGTGCATCCAGGAGCTGTCGACCTGTCAGCAGTACAAGACGCCGGTGAAGATCGTCTCGCTGAACAACCGCTATCTCGGCATGGTGCGCCAGTGGCAAGAACTCGACTACGAAGGCCGCTACTCGCACAGCTACATGGATGCGCTGCCGGACTTCGTCAAGCTGGCTGAAGCCTATGGGCATGTCGGCATGCTGGTCGAGCGGCCACAGGATGTGGAGCCGGCGCTGCGCGAGTCGATCAAGCTGAAGGACCGCACCGTGTTCCTCGACATCCGCACCGACCCGACCGAGAACGTCTGGCCGATGGTCAAGGCGGGGCAGGGCATTTCCGAGATGCTGCTCGGCAGCGAAGACCTCTAAAACTCAAAACAGGATCGCGTGGCCAAGGGCCCAGGCTTACCGGCCTGACGCCTGAAGAGCGCGCGAAGCAGACATGAAACACATCATCGCAGTGCTGCTCGAGAACGAGCCCGGTGCACTGTCCCGCGTCGTCGCGCTGTTCTCGGCGCGCGGCTACAACATCGAAAGCCTGACCGTCGCGCCGACAGAAGACCCGTCGCTGTCGCGCATGACGATCGTGACGACCGGCAGCGACGAGGTGATCGAGCAGATCACCAAGCACTTGAACCGATTGATCGAAGTCGTCAAGGTGGTCGATCT
>CADEEN010000565.1 GCA_902826345.1 uncultured Burkholderiales bacterium
GGCTCAATGCCGATGTGAGGAAGGTGCTGGGCGAAGCCGAGGTCAGGCAGCAGCTGGCGAATCTGGGCATCGACGAACCGTCGCCGGGTACGCCCGAACAACTGGCCGAACTGGTACGCAGCGAACTCGCCAAATGGGCCCGCGTGGTGAAAGACGCCGGTGTGAAGATCGAGTAGGCCCAACCACACGGCGCACACTGAACTATGACCGCACCTCCTGATTCATGGCTGGAGCCGCCGCGCGACAAGAAGCTGTTGCGGCGCCAGTTGCAGGCTGAGCGCCTGGCCATGATCGACCGTCACCGCCGCGCGATGCATTTGCAGGAGGTGTTACGCGTGTGGCTGATCGGGCGCGACGAGACTGCCATCGGCGCCTATTGGCCGATCAAGGGCGAGTTCGACGCGCTGCCGGCGCTGTTCCGCTGGACCGAGGGTGAGGACGTGAAAGGCCGCCACCGCATCATCGGCCTGCCGGTGATGGACCGGCAGACGCGCCACCTGCGCTTTCACCGCTGGTACCCCGGCTGCCCGATGGAAGAAGACGCCTACGGCATCCCGAAGCCGAAGGACACCGACCGCTTCGCGCCGCAGTTGCTGCTCGTGCCGTGTGTTGGCTTTGGGCCGGGCGGTTTGCGGCTGGGCTACGGCGGCGGTTTCTACGACCGCACGCTGGCCACGCTGGAGCCAAGACCGTTCACGGTCGGCGTCGGCTATGCGCACGGGTTCATTCCGTGGCTCGAAGGCGAGTCGCATGACGTGCCGCTGGACGCGGTGCTGACGGAGGATGGGGTGGCTTGGCAGAAGGCCTGAAGGCGGCGCGACCGCGCGGAGCTTCAGTAGTTCTGAGGATGACGGTCTGATGCCTTGAGCACAGCGTTGCGGTCGGCGAATGTCCGCCGAGGAGTCCCACATGCAACGCAATCCCAATCTGCTCGTTGTAGCGCTTGCGCTGACCGGATGCACGCTCTTGGCGCCCGTGCACGCTGCGGTCAAGTCCTTGACTTGTGGTGGCGTCAAGACCATCACCGCCGAAGCCGCCAAGCTGTCGCCCGGCGATGTGCTGCAGGTCAGCGGCAGTTGCACGGAGAACGTCTCGATCCCTGCGCATGTCAACTCCATCACCCTCCAAGGTGTAAGCGGGGCAACCATTGAGGCACCAGGAGGTATGGGCGCGGCGTTCTCGGTGCGAGGGCGAGCGATCCGCATCACCGGATTCACGATCCGCGGCGCCGGCGAAGGGGTGCAAGTGATCGACGGCGGCTTCGCGTGGATTCATGGCAACACGATCGAGGGCCTAACCGGCCTGGGCATCAACCTCAACGAGAACAGCACGGCGCGAATCTGGAGCAACATCATCCGCAACAACGGCGACTTCGGCATCTTCGTTGGCCGGAGTTCCTCAGCCATCGTCGGGGTCACCTCGGTGGTTGATGCGACAGCCTCGCCGAACGAGATCACCGGCAACGCGGGCGGTGGCATCCTCATTCTCGGCTCGTCTATGGGCACGATTCTCGGCAATGTCATCTCCGGCAATGGCGGATCTGGCGTGCTGCTGACGCGCGGCTCTGCTGCGGAGATCGCTTCGAACACGATCGCGAGCAATGCAGGTTCCGGCGTCGAGGCTGTCCAGAACTCGATGATCAGGCTCGGCAACCCGACCGGCACCGACTTGCGTTCGTCGCCGAACTCGGGCGCGGCTAACGGCGCATGGGGTGTGCAGTGCAGTGGCGGCGGCCACGTAGGTGGCCGGCTCGGCGGCCTTGGCGGCTCGCTGGGAGCTACTGATGTCCTGGGCTGCGCGGGTGGTTTGTAGTCGAGCCGGCGCCTACGCCCGACCAAGACGCTGGCACAACTCCACCGCCAGCGCCGACTGGTTCAGCGTGTAGAAGTGAATCCCTGGCGCGCCGCCGGCGATCAGCTTTTCGCACAGCGACGTGATCACGTCCAGGCCGAAGGCGCGGATCGAGGCGGCGTCGTCGACATAGCCTTCCATCTTCATCGCCACCCAGCGCGGGATGTCGATGCCGTCGCGCTGCGCGAATTGCGCGATGCGGGCGTAGTTGTGGAAGGGCATGATGCCGGCGGTCACCGGCACCTCGGCGCCGAGTTTTTTCGTCGCTTCGACGAAATGGAAGTAGGCGTCCGGGTTGAAGAAGAAC
>CADEEN010000566.1 GCA_902826345.1 uncultured Burkholderiales bacterium
CGTCGAGCGTGGTGGCGCCGACGCAGTGCAGTTCGCCGCGCGCCAGCGCCGGCTTCAGCATGTTGCCGGCATCCATGGAACCTTCGGCCTTGCCGGCGCCGACCATGGTGTGCAGTTCATCGATGAACAGAATCACCTGGCCTTCGGCCTTGCCCAATTCATTCAGTACCGCTTTCAGGCGTTCCTCGAATTCGCCGCGAAATTTCGCGCCGGCGATCAGCGTGCCCATGTCGAGAGACAGCACGCGTTTGTTTTTGAGACCTTCGGGCACTTCGCCGTTGATGATGCGCTGCGCGAGACCTTCGACGATCGCGGTCTTGCCCACGCCGGGTTCGCCGATGAGCACGGGGTTGTTCTTCGTGCGGCGCGCCAGAACCTGCACCGTGCGGCGGATCTCATCGTCGCGCCCGATCACGGGATCGAGCTTGCCGCCGGTCGCGCGCGCGGTGAGGTCGATCGTGTATTTCTCGAGCGCGCCGCGTTTGCCTTCGGCCTCAGGATCGTTCACGGCTTCACCCCCGCGCACCTGTTCGATCGCCTTCTCGACGGCGGCCTTGGACGCGCCGGCATCCTTGAGCAGCCGCGCGAGCGTGTGCTTGTCCTCGAACGACGCGAGCACGAAGAGCTCGGTCGGGATGTAGTCGTCCTTGCGCTGCTGCGCGAGCTTGTCCATGAGATTGAACAGCTTGGTGAGATCGTTCGACAGGTGCACCTCGCCAGCCGACCCTTCGACTTTGGACAGTCGGTCCAGCGCCTCGCCGACAAGCTTGCCGCCAATGGAGGGACCGATGCCGAATGGGACCTCCTCGCGCAGTCTCATGAGTTCCTCGGCAATGCAGCCGCTGCTGAGGCGGCTCGCCAGCATCGCGTTGCTGGCCAGCCAGCGGCCGCAGTCACTGCTGATCTGTCTGCCTATGAGGAAAAGGTGGCGGCCTCTCCCAGGGACGCCGAGTCATGGCTGGGGCTGGCTGCCCTCAAGCGTGGCCAGCGCGATTTTGCCGGGGCGGTGCAAGCGTACGAGAAGGTGCGGGAACTCAAGGCCATGACGGCCGATGCATGGGCAGACTATGCCGACGCCCTGGCATCGCAGGCAGGGGGTTCCCTGAAGGGGCCTGCCAGTGACGCCATCGACCAGGCGCTCAAGATGGAGAGGAACCATCCAAAGGCGCTCTGGCTCAAGGCGACGCTCGCCGTGAACGAGCGGCGCTACGACGAGGCCGCCCGCTTGTGGAAGCAGCTGCGCGACGTGCTGCCGGAAGGATCTCCGGATATCGCGATCATCGACGCCAATCTTGCCGAGTCGGAGCAGCTCCGCTCCGCGCGCACGCCTGCGGCACAGCCGGCATCGGCCGCCAGGATCGCCGGCACCGTAGAAGTGGATCCCGCGTTGCTGCCGAAGATCGCTCCGGGCATGACGCTGTTCGTCTACGCAAAGTCCGAGCAGGCCGGGGGACCGCCCGTGGCGGTGTTTCGGCAGCCGGTCGAGCGGTGGCCCGCGAGCTTCGTTCTGGATGACACCCTGGCGATGCTGCCTGATCGACGCCTCTCGAGCTTCGACCGCGTGGTCGTCGAGGCGCGCCTGTCACGTTCCGGCCAGGCCATCGCGGCATCTGGCGACCTGCAAGGCACGCGACTGACGGTAGAAACCCGGGCTGGCCAACCCATCGCCCTTCGCATCACCCAGGTGATCGGCTAGCTCGATCATGACGGCGTCTTCCTCTCGATCGACTCTGCATCACGACGCCGACCAGCGCCGCCTCCACGCGGGCATGCCTCGCACGCCGGCGGCGGCCATGTCGGTCGAGCGCCGATCCCGCTGGCGACGCTTGCTGACATTCGACGGCATCCTGTTGGCGCTTGCGGCACTCTCGATCGTCGTCGGCTGGATCGTTCCGACGGAGCGGTTCATCGGCCCGACGAGTGGAGCCGGCTATGCCCTCGGCATCGTGGGGGGATCCCTGATGCTTGTGTTGCTGCTCTACCCGCTGCGCAAGCGGGTCGCGTGGCTCGCGAAGACCGGCTCGGTGCGCGCCTGGTTCCAGGTGCACATCCTGTTCGGCGTCGTCGGCCCGGTCTGCATCCTGTATCACTCGAACTTCTCCTTCGGCGCGGCAAACAGCAACGTGGCGTTGTGGCTCATGCTGCTCATCCTCGGCAG
>CADEEN010000567.1 GCA_902826345.1 uncultured Burkholderiales bacterium
TGGGCCAACAGCCGCCACATTGCTGGCGATCTGCGCACGGGCGTACAGAAGCTGAAGGACGCGACCCGGCCGGCGTGCCCGTCGGGAGCGGCAAGCTCGCGACCGAGCTCCGAAGCGCAGATCGACGAGCTGCGCCAGGTGTTCGGCGCGGCGTGGTAGTGCGCAGCGCGGCGGCGTGGCTGCTGGCGCTGCTGGCCGGCTGCGCGAGCGCGCCGCCGCCGTCGCCGCAGCTCGATGCCGCGATCGTCGAGTCGCCACTGCCGCGCGCGGACTTCGCTGCGCTCGGCCTCGACCGCGCGCGCTGGCAGGCGGCGGTCGACGAGATCGAGCGGCGGGCGCTGCCGATCGACCAGATGGCGCTGCTCGTCGACGGTCGCCTCGTCGCCGAACTGCACCGCCACGGCCACGGGCCGCGCAGCCTGCACGACCTGCGCTCGGCAACGAAGTCGATCACCGCGCTGCTCGTCGCCGCCGCGTTCGTCGATGGCGACGTCGACGCACCCATCGCCACGTTGTTCGGCGAGTTCGCCGACGCGCCCGCCGCGCGCCGCACGCTGCGGCAGTTGCTGTCGATGCGAAGCGGCCTCGAATGCGACGACTGGGACGCCTCGTCGCGCGGCAACGAGGAGAGGATGTACCGCAGCGACGACTGGCTGCGCTTCTTCTTCGCCTTGCCGGCGCGCACCGAAGGGTGGCAGGCGTCGTTCTCGTATTGCACCGCCGGCATCGTCGTCGCCGGCGAAGCGGTGGCGCGGCGCGTCGGCGAGCCGCTGCCGGCGTTCGCGCGCCGCGCGCTGTTCGGGCCGCTGGGCATCGCAGGCGAGCGCTGGACCGCCGCGCCGCGCGGCGTCACCGATGCCGGCGGCCACCTGCGCCTGACGCTGCACGCGATGCTCAAGCTCGGCGAGCTGGCGCGTCAGCGCGGCGTGTGGCAGGGACGCCGCGTGATCGACGCGGCGTGGATCGAGCGCAGCCTGGAGCCGGTGCTGCGTGTCGACCCGAGCGGCCGCGCCAGCAACGCCTGGTACGGCCTTGGCTGGTGGCTGGAGCCGGTTCACGACGGCCGTGCCGCGTCGTTCCAGGCGCGCGGCAACGGCGGCCAGTACATCATCGTGCTGCCCGAACTGAATGCGGTGCTCGCGTTCACCGGCCATGCGTACAACGCCGACCTGCCGACGCAGCTAGCGCCGTTGGAGTTGGTGTCGCGGCACCTGGCGCCGATGCTGCGCGGCGCCGCTCAGCCGCTGCCCAGCGTGCTCAGGTAGCCGGAACACCACCGAGTGCTGAGCCGGCGCGGCCGCTCAACGCCAGTCTTCGTCGTGCTGCTGCGCGCCGACAACGGGTGGCAGCCAACGCCTCGCGGCACTTGACCCACCAGTGCGTAGTCCGGCATGAGCGGCGTCGGCGCCCAGCGCGCGACCGATGTCGCCCTCGCGGTTCACGGGCGCTGCAGCACCGTGCGCAGGGATGGCACAGCCGAGCGCTCTCGATACTGCGCGTCGAACGCCAGCGAGTCGGCCGTCGTGGCGCCCCAGTTCGGCGATGCAAGATTGCTTTCGCCGGCCCCGTTGTCGGGGCCGGACATCGACGCGTAGCGATCGGTCAGCCCCCACATGCCAAAGCTTCGGCAACCGTTGCTGGCCACCAAGTCCAGACACACGGCCAGCTTGTCGGAGAACAGCCCAGGTCGGCCAGAAGCGCCCGCCACGTCGAGCTCGGACACCCGCACCTTGATCTGAGCCTGGTCGATGACTTTGGCCATGGCGGCGCGCAAGTCGTCTGCGCGAGCGGGGTCGTTGACCGGATCGTAGTTGTGCGACTGGAAGCCGATGCCGTCGACCAACCGGCCATAGCCAAGGCCATTGACGTGGCGCACGAACGCAATCATGTTGTCGAGCTTTCCAGACGAGGACGCTTGGTCGATGCCGAACTCGTTGATCCAGTTCTCGACCCCGGGGTCAATTTCCTTGACCTTGCGCAGTGCGTCCACGTAGATGTCCATGCCGAACGAGCGGTACCACACAGAGAGGTTGTTCTCCTGTTCGGCGTCGCCGCGCAAGCCTAACGGCTCCGCACTTTCGGTCGAGAAGATCTCGTTCAGCGTGTCCCACTCCGCCACGCGGCCCCTGTTGCGCGTGACCAGCGCGGCG
>CADEEN010000568.1 GCA_902826345.1 uncultured Burkholderiales bacterium
ACATGCGCACGTTGCCGGCATCGATCGGCTTGAATAGCGTCTTCGTCCGCGTCAGCGTGTTGTAGAGTTCGAGCGCCAAGGTGGTCCCCGCAAATGCAATCCGCCGGCTGCCGCCGCACGTTTCCGCTATGCATTAGACGGGAAGCGCAGGCCGAGCCACGGGCGACTTTCGCAAATCCCTGACCTTTCGCACAAGACGCTGAAAGACCTTGGAAAAGTTGCTCCGTCGCATTTGCTCCGCATTGACCGCATAGACGAACCCTGCTTTAGCCATTGCTAGAACCATCGCCGGCTGGGTCACACCCACAGGCGCACGCCTTTTGTTCTGCACGGAGCAGATGACGAACGACCCGGCCCATCTCCGCCATTCACCGACCGGCCATAGCGCGACCGGCCGCCGCGCACGCGCGGTACTGATGGCGGTTGCGGGCCTGATGCTGGCTGCGACGGCGGCAACAGCGCAGGGCTGGTGGCCGTTCGGCAATGACGAGCCGGAACGCCCACCCGTGCCGCGTGAACCGGTTTATCGCCCGGATGCCGTTCCCGCACCCGTACCGCAGCCGGGAGCGCCCGGAGTACCAGGTGCGCCGGGAGTACCGGGCGCGCCAGGCGCACAGGGTGTCAACACCTGGTCGACCAGAAACCCGATCTGCCTCCAGCTCGAACAGCGCCTCGTGCAGGAATCGCAAAAGGGCAACCAGGGCCGCAACCTGCTTCCGCAGATCGAGGCCGAACTACGGACCGTCGACCGCACGTACAATGTCGGCGCCAGCAAGCTCGACCGCAGCTGCTACGAATACTTCCTGTTCGCCAAGACGTTCCGCAACACGCCCCAGTGCAAGACGCTGTCGCGCGAGGTCGAGGTCGCAAAGCGCCGGCTCGCCGAACTCGAAGCGCAACGCCAGGATATCGCGAACTCCGCCGGCCGCTCCTATCAGGACGACATCATCCGCGAGCTGGCCCGCAACAACTGCGGCGCCAACTACGCCGATCAGGCGCGCCGCCGCGACACCGGCTTCTGGCAGGACGAAGAATCCGTCACTGGCAACACCTGGAATCCGCAGGGCATGAACGGTGTTGCGACCTATCGGACGATCTGCGTCCGCCTGTGCGACGGCTATTATTTTCCGGTCAGCTTCTCGACGTTGCCGAGCCACTTCGCGCAGGACGCCGAGGTGTGTACGTCCAAATGCGCCGCGCCGACCGAGTTGTATTATTACGCAAACCCCGGCGGTTCCGTCGACCAGTCGGTCGCGCTAAGCACGCAGGAAGCCTACACGAAACTGAAGGTCGCCTTCCGCTACCGCAAGGAATACGTCAACGGCTGCTCGTGCAAAACCGCCGAGTACCTGCCCGAAGGCGGCGACAAGAAAGCAGACGCCACGGGCGCCGGCGGAGCTGCTAAAGCGTCAGCGTTTCCGGCACGCCGTGCCGAGGGTCCGGCAGACGCCGGCTTGACCACAGGTTCAACAATTCCGCCCGCTGTAGCGCCGCCAGCGCCGGAGCAAGAACCCGGGCCCGCTGAGGCTCCCGTCGACGACGGCTGGGCGCCACAGTAAATCGAGCTTGAAAATTGTCGGGTAATCAGCCGCGCGTGAGCCGTGCCAGCGCCCGCTCGCGCCCGATGAAGGGCAGCAGCGTCTTGAGTTCGGGCCCCGCCTCTTCCCCCGTCAGCGCCAGCCGCAGCGGATGGAACAGCGCGCGGCCCTTGGCGCCGGTGGCGGCTTTGATCGCCGCCGTCCATTCACCCCAGGTTGCCTCGCTCCACGGCTCCGGCGGCAGCAGCTCGGCTGCCTTGGCGCACAGTGCGGCGTCTTCGATCTTGGTCGCGACGTCGCCGGTCGCGGCGCGCCACCAGTGCGCCGCATCCGACAGAACCGTGAGATTGCCGCGCACCGCCTGCCAGAAGGCATCCCCGCCGCCGACACCGAGCGCCGCGCCTCGACCATGTGCGTGCGGGCCAGCTCCACGGCCGTGTCCAGGCTGCCCGCCACCGACTCGGGCAGCATGACGCCGCCGCGGCGTTGCGCCGCCTGCAGCTGCATCAGGATCGCGGCGAAGCCCTGCGCCAGCGTGTCGTGGATGTCGCGGGCGATGCCGTTGCTCTCCTGGAGGACTGCTTGACGGCGCACCTCCATGTGGCC
>CADEEN010000569.1 GCA_902826345.1 uncultured Burkholderiales bacterium
CCGTAGCGGTAGAAGCGCTCGATGTCGTTGCCCTTGTAGGTGCTGCCGTCGCCCCAGATGTCCACACCGTCCTCGCGCATCGCGATCACGAGCGCGGTGCCAGTGACGGCGCGGCCGAGCGGCGTGGTGTTGAAGTAGGTCGCGCCGCCGGTGCTGATGTGAAAGGCGCCCGACTGGATCGCGGCGATGCCTTCGGCGACGAGCTGCGGCCGGCAGTCGATCAGGCGCGCGATGTCGGCGCCATAAGCCTTGGCCTTGCGCGGAATCTCATCGTAGTCGCTTTCGTCGGGCTGGCCGAGGTGCGCGGTGTAGGTGCACGGGATCGCGCCCTTCTTGCGCATCCAGAGGACTGCGGCGCTGGTGTCGAGGCCGCCGGAGAAGGCGATGCCGACGCGTTGATTGGCGGGGAGGGATTGGAGGATGTGGGTGGGCATGTCGTTACTCTGCCGCGGCGCCTACGGCAGCGATTGATGGAGGCTTCAGGCTCTTGGACAGCTTGCCAAAGATCTTCGATGGCGGAACCGGCGTCTCGGTGTCGGGTAGCTCGTAGCAATTCAGGCGCGTACCCCTTCTCCATTCCACCAGCACGACTTTGTCGTCGTTGTGGTGGGGTCGAGCTGCCAACAGCCTTTGTGTGTCGTCGGCCGTTGGAAAGGGTGCCGTTCCTCCTTTCACCTGGATCAGAACAATCTCGAAGATGTCCCCACGCTTGAATCCATCTGTTGGCTTCGAGTGCTTCTTGCGAATTGCAATCAGGTCAACGATGCCGTATGACTCTTGCCCGCGGGCCCCGTTGAAATCTACAAGTCGCCACTTGACCCCGCCCTTGGTCGAGTGGGTGATCAGCCACTTGGCCATGATCCTTGCCCAACGAGCCGTGCTCAGAGCCTTCTGCGCTGTCGCGTTGCGCCTCCTGGTGCGCGCTGCCTTTTGTGCAGGCGTCAGTTCAACATCAATCACACGCTACCTCGTGAATCAGAACTCGTCCGCGTAAAGCTGGTAGAGCAGGCTGTCATCCAAGTGCTGTGCTACGAACGCGCGAAGGTCTGTCAGATGGTTGACATGAATCGCACGCCCGCTCCACGTCAGCATACTCGCAGGGTCTGTATAGCCAGGATCGTCGTAAACGTGATCGATGAATGCCGCGATCTGGTTCTTTGAAACCAGCGCGCACACGGTCAATGGGTCTACCTGATCGCACTTGACTGCGTTTGCGAGCGCCCAACTGGACAGCAGTGCCGGCCACAGCACCGAGTTGGCGGGCCGGGGTGGAAAGTCGTCTATCGGTACGTGACGCACTCCACCTTCGGTGAACCAACCATCCTCCACCTTCTTCTTGAGTGCGTCATCGTTGCTGTAGCCAATCCAGCACCTGGTATCAGTCATGGGGCCTCACTGGTCATTTGCGACTGCGCCAATACCCCGGCCGCAGACGATGATGGGCGACAGCACTGATCCTGATCTCGTTGCCTTCGAGGCGGTACAACAGCGAAAACGGAAACCGGCGCAGAGGCATCAGCCTGCGGCCGCGCGAGGTGGATGTGCCGAGCCCCGGGTACTCGACGAGCAAGCGCGCCACGCGCTCGAACTCGTCGATGAAGGCCGTGGCAACGGCAACGCTGGCCTGACTCTTGTAGTACGCGGCTGCTTCGCCCAGTTCTTCCTCGGCCTCGGGGCTGAGGGACCAGCTCACGCGAGCTTTGCGCGGACGCGTGCCAAGGCTTGATCACCTGGAAGCCACGAGGCCTCGCCAGCAGCGATCTTGGCCTCGCGCCGATCGGCCTCTGTGGCCCAAGCTTCTTCCCATTCGGGATCGGCGTCGAGGCTGGCGATCAGTTTGTCAAGGAGGCGAGAGCGCAGAGGCGCGGGAAGGTTGAGGACTTCGGCCTCAAGGACTTCAACGGGGATGGTCATGGTGGGCCTCCGTGGCTTCTATGTGGATTGTCCGTGATCGCATGCGTTGCGCTCAGGCTACCGCCACCGGAATCTTCCCGATCTTCGCCTGCCACTCGCGCGGCCCGGTGGTGTGCACGCTGGTGCCGTCGGCGCTGACTGCCACGGTGACCGGCATGTCCTTGACGTCGAACTCGTAGATCGCTTCCATGCCGAGGTCGGCGA
>CADEEN010000570.1 GCA_902826345.1 uncultured Burkholderiales bacterium
GGCCGTTGGCGACGCCGGCGGAGGTTACCACGCCATCGACGCCGCCCATGGCCTCGGCCGCATCGCGCATGCGCTGCAGCACCTGCTGCTCCTCGCGCACGTCGCATTGCAGCGGCCAGCACTGCTGCGGCCGCGCCAGGTCGCGCATGCCCGCGGCGTCGATGTCCAGCACGGTGACCTTGGCGCCTTCGCGCAGGAAGGCCTCGACCACGGCGCGGCCGATGCCGCGCGCGCCCCCGGTGACCACCAGGTGCCTGTTCTTCAACGTCATGCTTGCTCCTCGTTGGCGTGGGGCGCCAGCCGCCCCATTCGTGCGATCGTCCTGGCGCAGTCCGTCACCAGCGCCTGCAGGATCTCGGCGGCGGGGCGCACGCTGTCCATGGCGCCGACGACCTGGCCCACCGGGATGGTGGTGAGGTCGGCGCGCCGGTGGCGCTGGATGCGCTCCTCGGCCTCCGCGGTCAGGATGTGCTGGGTGGGCATGGGCAGCATGCCCGGCGAGTCGGGGCCCTCCCAGGCCGCGCTCCACGGCGACTTCAGTTGGCGCAGCGGCTTGCCGGTGCGGCAGCGGGAGCGCAGGGTGTCCGAGGAACGGGCCGCGAGCAGCCGCTCGACCACCTCGGGCGGCTCGTCGCTCTCGGCGCAGGCCAGCCAGATCGAGCCGGTCCAGGCGCCCTCGGCCCCCAGGGCCAGCGCGGCGGCCAGCTGCTCGCCGCTGCCGATGCCGCCGGCGGCCAGCACCGGCACCGGGGCGACCGCCCTGGCGATTTCCGGAACGAGCACCAGCGTGGAGATCTCGCCGGTGTGGGCGGCCGCCTCCGTGCCTTGCGCGATGATCACATCCACGCCGGCTTCGACGTGCTGGCGCGCGTGCTTCGCGCTGCCGACCAGCGCGCCGAGCTTCATGCCGCGGGCACGGGCGAGCGCGCGCACGTCGGGCGGCGGCGTGCCGAGCGCCGTGACCAGGAAGGCGATCGGGTGGCGCAGCGCGGCCTCCAGCTGCAGCCGGGCGCCGGTTTCGACGGCCCCCAGCTTGAAGTCGTACCAGGAATGGCGCCAGCCCCTGCCGCCGGGGCGGCCGTCGTCTTCCACCGGCGGCGCGGTATCGAGGCCGGGCACCTGGAACTGCTCCAGCAAGGAGGCCGTGAAGTCCCGGTGCGCCTGCGGGATGCCTTGCCGCAGCGCCTCCTCCAGCGCGCCGGCATCCGCCGTCGTGCCCTTGCCGTCCGACTTCTGCGGCATCATGAGGTCGACGCCGAAGGGCTTGCCCTCGACGTTGGCCGCGATCCACGCCAGGTCGGCATCCACGCGTTCCGGTGCGAAGGTGGCGGCGCCATAGATGCCCATGCCGCCGGCCCGGCTGACCGCAGCCACGGTCTCGCGGCAATGGGTGAAGGCGAAGATCGGCGCTTCGATGCCGAACATCTGGGTCAAGCGGGTCTTGAGCATGCGGGTCTGTCTCCTGCGGGGCAGTCTATGCCGCAGGGCCTCGTGCGGCCAGGGAGCCGCACAGTTCCGCATGGATGTGATGCTTCACCGCTGCGCGCTTGAACGCGACGCCGCGGCGCGTTAAGGTGCGGCCGGCATGTCCCCTGCCCTGTTCTCCCCGCTAGCCCTGCGCGGCACGCGCCTGCGCAACCGCATCGGCGTCTCCCCGATGTGCCAGTACCTCTGCGCCGCCGATGCGCTGGCGACAGCCTGGCACCTGGTGCACCTGGGCGCCCGCGCCATTGGCGGCGCCGGCCTGGTGGTGGCCGAGGCCACGGCCGTCGCCCCGGAAGCGCGCATCTCCCGGGCCGACCTGGGCCTCTGGTCGGCGGCCCATGCCGATGCGCTGCGTCCCGTCACCAGCTTCATCGCCGCGCAAGGCGCGGTGGCCGGCGTGCAACTGGCGCATGCCGGCCGCAAGGGCAGCACGCAGGTGCCGTGGATCGGCCGCGACGCCGTGCCGGAGGCCGAAGGCGGCTGGCCGGTGCAGGCGCCCTCGGCCCTGCAGTTCTCACCCAGGAATGCGATGCCGCGCGCGATGAGCGAAGCCGACATCGCCGCCGCCATCGCGCAGTTCGCGAATGCTGCCGGCCAGGCCGTGGCCGCGGGCTTCCGCTAC
>CADEEN010000571.1 GCA_902826345.1 uncultured Burkholderiales bacterium
TCGGTCAGCGCGGCCTGAACATCATGGAGTTCTGCAAGGCGTTCAACGCGCAGACTCAAGGGATGGAGCCGGGCCTGATGCTGCCGGTGGTGATCACCGCGTTTGCCGACAAGTCGTTCACCTTCATCCTCAAGACGCCGCCGGCCACCGTGCTGATCAAGAAGGCGATCAAGCTGGAGAAGGGCTCGGGCAAGCCGCACATCGAGAAGGTGGGCAAGTTGACGCGCGCCCAGCTCGAAGAGATCGCCAAGGTAAAGATGAAAGACCTCAACGCCGCCAGCCTCGACGCGGCCGTGCGCATCATCGCCGGCTCGGCGCGCTCGATGGGCGTGACGGTGGAAGGAGTCTGACCATGACCAAGCTGACGAAGAAACAAAAGGGCCTGGAAGGCAAGGTCGATAGCAACAAGCTTTATCCGGTCGCTGACGCGCTGGAGTTGGTGAAGCAGTACGCCACCGCGAAGTTCGACGAGTCGATCGACGTGGCCGTGCAGCTCGGCATCGATGCCAAGAAGTCGGACCAGGTGGTGCGGGGCGCCGTCGTCATGCCCAACGGCACCGGCAAGACCAAACGCGTGGCGGTGTTCGCGCAGGGCGCGAAGGCCGAAGAGGCCAAGGCCGCGGGCGCCGACATCGTCGGCATGGAAGACCTCGCCGCCGACATCAAGGCCGGCAAGATGGATTTCGACGTGGTGATCGCGTCGCCCGACACGATGCGCATCGTCGGCACGCTCGGCCAGGTGCTGGGCCCGCGTGGCCTGATGCCGAACCCGAAGGTCGGCACGGTGACGCCGGACGTGGCCACTGCGGTGAAGAACGCCAAGGCCGGCCAGGTGCAGTTCCGCGTCGACAAGGCCGGCATCGTGCACGCGACGATCGGCCGCCGCTCGTTCGACAGCAGCAAGCTGCAGGGCAACTTGATCGCCCTGGTGGACGCGCTGAACAAGGCCAAGCCGGCATCGAGCAAAGGCGTCTTCCTGCGCAAGGTGGCGCTGTCTTCGACGATGGGCGTGGGTGCGCGCGTGGACGTTTCAACGCTCACGGCAGCGGCCGCGCCGCAACAGTAAAGAGGAATTGGTGGGCTGTCGTTGGCAATCGACGATGGGCCGTCAAAGACCGCTGGCGAGGCGAAAGAAAGCCTCTTAAGCAAGAGTTGAAAAACTCGAAGCCAGCGCAGATGGCGTCCGCAAGGTCGCTGGTTTGTGCCGCAAGGCACGTGAGAGTGTGAGGAGCAGACCTTGAGTCTCAATCGCAACGAGAAAGCAGCCGTGGTGGCGGATGTGAGCGCGCAAGTCGCGCGCTCGCAGACGCTGGCGCTGGCCGAGTACCGTGGCCTCACCGTGGAACACCTGAACAAGCTGCGCGTCGATGCGCGGGCCAAGGGCGTGTACCTTCATGTACTGAAGAACACGCTGGCCCGTCGCGCCGTCACCGGCACGCCGTTCGAGTGCGCCGCGGAGTCCATGGCCGGCCCGCTGATCTACGGTTTTTCGGAAGACGCCGTCGCCGCGGCCAAAGTCATCGCCGACTTTGCCAAGGGCAACGACAAGCTGATCGTCAAGGCTGGCGCCTATGCCGGCAAGGCGCTCGACGCCGACGGCGTGAAAGCACTGGCCTCCGTGCCGAGCAAGGAAGTCCTGCTCAGCCAGATCGCCGGCCTGCTGAAGTCGCCGGTGCAGCGCATGGCCGCTGTGCTGGCCGCGCTGTCCGAAAAGCGTGGTGAAGGTGCTGCAGCGCCGGCGGCGGAAGCCGCTCCTGCCGCCTGAACGATCCGACCCCAGAACTGAAATCCAACGAAATCTAGGAGCCACAAATGGCATTCGATAAAGACGCATTCCTGACCGCCCTCGACAGCATGTCGGTGATGGACCTCAATGACCTGGTCAAGGCGATCGAAGAGAAGTTCGGCGTGTCCGCCGCTTCGATGGCCGCCCCGGCCGCTGGTGGCGGTGGCGCTGCCGCCGCTGCGGTGGAAGAGAAGACCGAGTTCAACGTCGTGCTGCTCGAAGCCGGCGCGAACCAGGTGTCGGTCATCAAGGCCGTGCGCGAACTGACGGGCCTGGGCCTGAAGGAAGCCAAGGA
>CADEEN010000572.1 GCA_902826345.1 uncultured Burkholderiales bacterium
GGGCATCAGCCGCCAGCGCTACTGGGGCACGCCGATCCCGATCATCCACTGCGACACACACGGCGCCGTGCCGGTGCCCGAGAAAGACCTGCCGGTCGTGCTGCCCGAAGACCTGATCCCCGACGGTTCGGGCAACCCGCTGAACAAGTGCGAGAGCTTCCTGAACGTGCCCTGCCCGGTGTGCGGCAAGCCGGCGCGGCGCGAGACCGACACGATGGACACCTTCGTCGACAGCTCGTGGTACTTCATGCGCTACTGCGACCCGAAGAACGACACCGCGATGGTCGCCGAGGGCACACGCTACTGGATGCCGATGGACCAGTACATCGGCGGCATCGAACACGCGATCCTGCACCTGCTGTACGCGCGCTTCTGGACCAAGGTGATGCGCGACCTGAAGCTGGTGAAGGTCGACGAGCCGTTCACGCGGCTGCTCACGCAGGGCATGGTGCTCAACCACATCTACAGCCGGCGCACCGAGAAGGGCGGCAAGGATTACTTCTGGCCGCACGACGTGGAGAACGTGCTGGACGGGACCGGCAAGGTGGTGGGCGCGAAGCTGAAGAACCCGGCCTCCAGCGGCGATGGTGAGCTGCCCGTGGGCACACCGATCGACTACGAGGGCGTGGGCACCATGTCCAAGTCCAAGAACAATGGCGTGGACCCGCAGGACCTGATCGAGAAGTACGGCGCCGACACCGCACGCCTCTACACCATGTTCACCGCGCCGCCCGAAGCCACGCTGGAGTGGAACGATGCGGCGGTGGAAGGCAGCTACCGCTTCCTGCGTCGCGTGTGGGCATTCGGCGTGAAGCTCTCGGCCACGGGTGCCCAGGGCACGCTGGCGGCCGGCGTGTCGAAGCAGCCGCTCTCCAAGACCGCCAAAGCCTTGCGACTGGAGATCCACACGGTGCTCAAGCAGGTGGATTACGACTACCAGCGCATGCAATACAACACCGTGGTCTCGGGTGCGATGAAGATGCTCAACGCGCTGGAAGACTTCAAGGGCGACGGCAGCGCGGGCGATGCGGCCGCGCAGGCAGAGGGCTTCGGCATCCTGCTGCGCGTGCTCTACCCCGCCACGCCGCACATCACGCACACGCTCTGGAGCGAACTTGGCTACGCCGGCGAGCTGCTCGACGCGCCGTGGCCGCAGGCCGACGAGTCGGCCCTGCAGCGCGACGAGATTGAGCTGGTGCTGCAAGTCAACGGCAAGCTGCGCGGCAGCGTGACGGTGCCCGCCGGTGCCGACAAGGCCGCCATCGAGGCGGCCGCGCTGGCCAGCGAAGCCTTCATCAAGCAGGCCGCTGGCGCCGCGCCGAAGAAAGTCGTGGTGGTGCCTGGCCGCCTGGTCAACATCGTTGTCTGAGGTTCCCCATGAAAGCCGATACACGACAAGATGGTCTGCCCCGACGTCACATCCTGCTTGCAAGCCTGGCCTCGCTCGGTCTGACGGGCTGCGGCTTCGCCCTGCGCAAGGCGCCCACGTTTGCTTTTCAGACGATTCGCCTGCAAGGCAGCGAGGGCACTTCCGTCGCGCGTGAGCTTCGTGAAGCGTTGCAGGCCAACGGTCTGCAGGTGTTGACCTCTTCCACCGCGCCCGCCACGCAGCCCGCGCAGGTGGTGCTCACGGTGCTGACCGACCAGCGCGAACGTGTGGTGGTGGGGCAGACGGCAGCCGGGCAGGTGCGCGAGCTCCAGTTGCGCACGCGATTCGTCTTCCGCCTCCGAGGAGCGAACGAGAAGGATTTGATCCTGGACACCGAGTTGCTGCTCGAGCGCGACATCAGCTTCACGGAAACCGCGGTGCTGTCCAAGGACGCGGAGGAAGCCATGCTGTACCGCGACATGCAGGGCGATGTCGTGCAACAGGTGCTGCGCCGGCTGGCGGCGGTGAAGTCGCTCTGAGGACCTTCAGCCCATGCAGATCGCCGCGCCGCAACTCGCTGCCCAACTGCAGAAGGGCCTGAAAAGCCTCTACACCCTGCACGGCGACGAGCCCTTGCTGGTGCAGGAAGCGGCTGACGCGATCCGGCGATCCAGGGCGGCTTCGATTACACAAACGAAGTCGGCGGCGTGCC
>CADEEN010000573.1 GCA_902826345.1 uncultured Burkholderiales bacterium
TGTTCTATGTGTGGTTCAGCGTCTTCAACTTGTTCGCAACTATGCTGTTCTGGGCGCTAATGGCAGACCGCTTCACGCTCGAACAGTCCAAGCGCCTATTCGGCGCCATTGCGGTGGGCGGCACGCTTGGCGCGATTTTCGGCCCCTGGCTCGCGAGCCAGCTCGCGCGGCCCCTAGGCACGCCGGCGCTGCTGCTCGTGGCTGCCGGTTTCCTCGTGCTCGCGCTCTCGGCAGCGGCGTGGCTTACGCGCCTGCGTCCGGAACACGCGAAGCGGCCTTCTGCCTTCGCTTCGCAGGAAGGTCAAACACCGGCCCGCGAGTCGCTCATCGGCGGCAGCGCGTGGGAAGGTCTGCAGGCCGTGGTTCGTTCGCCCTACTTGCTCGCCATTTGCGGCTACGTACTGATTCTCGCGGTGATGGTGACTTTTCTGTATTTCACGCGCCTGCAGATGGTGGCCGCGCTCGGCACCGATATCGACATGCGCACGACTATGTTCGCTCGTATCGACATGATTACGCAGGTGGTGACGCTGCTGTTGCAAGCGGTCGTCACCGGCCACATCATGCGGCGCCTCGGCGTGCCGGTGACGCTCGCGCTGCTGCCGGCGACCGCCATGCTGGGATTTATTGGTCTTGCCATCGTCGGCTCGATCGCGGCGCTGGTCGCATTCGAGGCGGCGTTCCGCGCGGTGCAGCGCGGCATCATGCGCCCGGCACGAGAGACACTCTTTACCGTGGTGCCGCGCGCGGATCGCTACAAGTCGAAGGCCGTCATTGACACTTTCGTTTATCGAGCGGGAGACCTCGCCGGCGCGCAGACCGAAGGCTTGCTGAAGCAGGTCGGCTTGGGATTGGTGGCCCTTGGCGGCGTTGCGGTGCCGCTCGCTGCCGCGTGGCTGGCGCTTGGCGTGTGGCTTGGCTACGCGCAGCGCAGGCGGGCTCTCGGTGCGGAACAAAGGGACTAGCGCATGTCGACGTGCGACGAATAGTTTGTCGACTTCGAAACACCGTGGGCCGATGCGGCGCGCACCACTTGTGGCTGCGAGCGTCGGTAAAATCCGTGCCCGCGGAAACGCTGCTCGGCTTTGCCGCGCGTCAGCGCGCGCACGGTTTGAACGGTCGGCCCAACTATGTCTGGGATGCCACCAACCAGCGCCGCACGCTGGGACGCTTCGGCTGGAAAGCGAATCAACCCAGTGTGCGCCAGCAAATCGCGCCTGCGACGTGGGGCGACAAGGGCCTCCCTTCCAGCTTGTTCCCGCGCCAGAACTGCGCCGATGTGCACACGCTGTGCCGTCAAGAAGTACCGGGCAACGATCCCGAACTGACCGATAGCCAATGGGACGATCTGGAAACCTGGACCCTGGGTCTAGCTGCTCCGGCGCGGCGCAACTGGCATGACGCCGAAGTGCAGCGCGGCGCAAGCTTGTTCGAACCGGCGCAATGCGGCCACTGCCACGTGCCCACACTTGTTACCGCCGACGTCTACGCGCGCCTGCCGCAACTGTCGCGGCAGATGTTCCTTGCTTACACTGATCTACTGCATGAAATGGGCGAAGCGCTATCGGACGGGCGCCCAGATTTTGATGTGGGAGCACGCGATTGGCGCGCGCCGCCTTTGTGGGGCTTGGGCCTGTCCGAACTCGTCAACGAGCGCGGGGCGCTGATGCACGATGGACGAACGCGCCGCGCTCATCAAGTTCCTGCAGGCGATTTGATGCTGCGCGCTACGGCGCCTGCGCTGCGGCATAGGCAGAGACATCGACCATGTCGGCGAGCGTGAGTTTGGCCAGCGCCGTCTTCATCAGCGCCGCCCACGCGCCGTTACGAGTGCCGCGCTGCATGTCGTACAGCTGGCGCACGAGGTAGCTAGGTGAACGTCCGGCGAGCGCGGGCACTGGGCCGATGCCGCGTAGATCGGCGCCGTGACAAGTCGTGCACGGCTGCGTGTTACCGCCACCGCCCTCGGTCGCCAGCAGCGCGCCGCGTGCGATGCTGCCCGGTGGAGCGTAAGCGATGAAACCGGAATTGGCGTCGCGCAGTTCGGTGCGCTCCAGATCGAC
>CADEEN010000574.1 GCA_902826345.1 uncultured Burkholderiales bacterium
CCTGGCGGTACGCGACGGCCTGCTTGGACAGGTCGTCATAGATGATCAGCGCGTCTTCGCCGCGGTCGCGGAAGTACTCGCCCATCGTGCAGCCCGAGTAGGCCGACACGTACTGCATCGCGGCCGACTCGGAAGCCGAAGCCGCGACGACGATCGTGTACTCCATCGCGCCATTGGCTTCCAACGCGCGCACCACGTTCTTGATCGAGCTCGCCTTCTGCCCGATCGCGACGTAGACGCAGGTCATGTTCTGACCCTTCTGGTTGATGATCGTGTCGATCGCCACCGCGGTCTTGCCGGTCTGGCGGTCGCCGATGATCAGCTCGCGCTGGCCGCGGCCGATCGGCACCATCGAGTCGATCGACTTCAGGCCGGTCTGCACCGGCTGGTCCACCGACTTGCGCGCGATCACGCCCGGCGCGACCTTCTCGATCACGTCGGTCATCTTGGCGTTGATCGGGCCCTTGCCGTCGATCGGCTGGCCGAGCGCGTTGACGACGCGGCCGATCAGCTCGGGGCCGACCGGCACTTCCAGGATGCGGCCGGTGCACTTGACGGTGTCGCCTTCCGAGATGTGCTCGTACTCGCCCAGGATCACCGCGCCGACGGAGTCGCGCTCGAGGTTGAGCGCCAAGCCGAACGACGGCACGCCGTCTTTGTTGGCGGGGAACTCGAGCATCTCGCCGGCCATCACGTCCGACAGGCCGTGCACGCGCACGATGCCGTCGGTGACGGAGACGACGGTGCCCTGGTTCTTGATGTCCGCGGTGACGGCCAGGCCCTCGATGCGGCCCTTGATCAGCTCGGAAATTTCTGCGGGATTGAGTTGCATGCTTTGCTCCAGGCGCTCGTCTGGTTAAGCGACGAGCGCGGTCTTCATTTGTTGCAGGCGGGCGGCCACCGAGGTGTCGAGCACTTCATCGCCAACCACCACGCGGATGCCGCCGATCAGTTCGGGCTTGATGACGACGCTGGCGTTGAGCTTGCGCTTGAAGCGCTTCTCCAGCGCAGCCTTCACGTCGGCAAGCTGCGCGGCGTCGATCGGGTAGGCCGACTCGATGGTCGCGTCCGACACGCCAGATTTGGCGTTCACCAGCGCGTGGAATTGCGACGCGATCTCGGGCAGCGCGCTGGTGCGGCCGTTGTCGATCACCGTGCGCAAAAAGGTCTGCACCTTCGGCGCCAGCGGCGTCTTCACCACGCCGCCGATCAGGTCGAACACCTGCTGCGACGTGACCTTCGGGTTGTCGGCGAACTGGCGCAGTTGCGCATCGGCCGCGACGGCGGCCAGCGCATTCACCTGCTCCGCTTCGGCCGCGCCGGCGCCGGCCTTGAACAAGGCCTCGGCGTAGGGGCGCGCGATGGTGGCGAGTTCGGCCATGGTCAGAGTTCCGTCTTCAGGCGGCCGAGCAGATCGGCGTGCACGGACGGGTTGACCTCTTTGCGCAGGATCTGCTCGGCGCCTTTGACGGCCAGTGCAGCCACCTGATCGCGCAGCGCTTCGCGCGCCTTCACCGACTCTTGCGCGGCTTCGGCCTTCGCGGCGGCGATGATCTTGGCGGCCTCTTCGTTGGCGCGGCCCTTGGCCTCTTCGACCGTCTGCTGTGCCAGGCGATCGGCGTCGGCCAGGCGCTTCTGCGCGTCGGTGCGCGCAGCCGACAGCTGCTGCTCGACGCGCTGGTTGGCCGATGCCAGATCGGCCTTGGCCTTGTCGGCGGCGGACAGGCCGTCAGCGATCTTCTTCGCGCGCTCGTCGAGTGCGGCGGTGATCGGCGGCCAGACGAATTTCATCGTGAACCAGACCAGGATCGCGAAGACGATCATCTGGACGATGAGGGTGGCGTTGATGCTCATGAATGCCTCGGCTGATGACGAAAGCCGCCGCGAACGGCGGCAACGGCGGCTCGCCGCTTATTTCGGCAGGTTGGCGATCTGGCCGAGGAACGGGTTCGCGGTGGCGAACCACAGCGCGATACCGGCGCCGATGATGAAGGCCGCGTCGATCAGGCCGGCCAGCAGGAACATCTTGGTCTGCAGTTCGCCCATCA
>CADEEN010000575.1 GCA_902826345.1 uncultured Burkholderiales bacterium
TATCTGGGGTTGCAGAATATGGACTCCTTCTCCGTAGCCGGCGGCGTTGACGGTGTTCATCGCCCCGGCGGTCGTGTAGCTCCAGGCCAGGTCGGCGCGCATCGGCGGCAGCAGCAGCGCGTAGGAAAAGCGTGACAGGCCGAGCGACACGGCGGCAGCGAGCGCCAAGCCGAGCGCGGCGCGCAGTGGTGAGGTGGTGGCGCTGGTCTGGCTCATGCCTTCACGCTGTGCACGCAACCCGCCTCGCCCCCGTTCGGGATGAGGCAGGCCTCATCCTCTGGCCTCGATCACGCGCTGCGCCACCTCGGCAAATCCCGCGCCGCGCTCGCCGCGCGTGATGAAAGCCGGCCAGGTGTGCAACTGCGCGGCGAAGTCGCGCAGGTTGGCCACACCGACCGAGAGCGCGAAGTGGCCGAACATCGCCTGGTCGTTGGTCGAGTCGCCGACGTAGACCCAGCGCGCGGCATCGAGCTCGCGCCTGAACAAGCGCTGCGACATCCAGCGCGCGCCGGAGAGCTTGTCGTGCGCGCCGAACCAGCCGTTGATGTGGATCGAGCTGACGGTGGCCGTCATGCCCTCGTCGCGCATCAGCGCGACGACACGGTCGATCGCTGCCTCGTCCAGGCGCGCGAACTCGCCGTGATCGACCGCGATGTCGGTCAGTCGCCCGGCGCTGTCGCGCGCCAACGTGGCGCCGGGCACTTCGCGCAACACGCGCGCAGCCACCTCGCGCAAACGCTGCGCGTTGCGCTCGCGTGTGGCTGCGTCTTGCGCGAACTCGATCGCCAGCCCGTGACCCGCCTGCGCGATCAGCGCCACCGCGCCGTTCTCGGCGACGATGGCCTCCAGCGGCCACGCGCGGGCGAACGGCTCGCTCCAACCCGTGGGCCGGCCGGTGATCGCCACCACCGGCACACCGTGCGCCTGCAACGCCAGCAGCGCATCGAACGCCGCCGGTTCGATGGCGCCGTCTTTGGTCAAGGTGTCGTCGATGTCGGTGAAGACGCCGTCGACCGCCGCCCACGCGTCGCGCGGCGACGACGACAAGGCTTGCGGGCGCGACGTCATGGCCGGCGAGTGTGTCACGCGCATGAAGCCTGTTGCGCCGGCGCGCCGCCGCGCGCGAGCAGGCCCGTTTTTGCGCGCATCATTCGGCCCGATGCACAGCGCGCACGAGATGGCTACGGCTCGCATTTCTTCTCTCGCCTGCCGATCAGGCCTGCACGGACACCAGCGATGACCGGCAACGATTGCCGCCGCGCGCCCACAGCGCTGCCCAGCGCGGCGCCGGCTTTGAGCGAAGCGCCGTGGCAGCCGCTGTTGCCGTGGCTCGCCGCGGCCGCAGCGCTGATCGTGGCGCTGGCTGCCCTGGCCGTGTGGCTGACGCGCGAGCGCCAGATCGGCCTCGAGGCGGTGCGGCTCGAAGCGGTGGCGGCGCTGCGCGCGCAGCAGGTGACGGGCTGGGTCGACGATCGCCGCGCGCAGTTCCAGTTCCTCGCGCGCGCGCCGTTCTGGCCCGAGTTGCTGCAGCGCTGGCAGGACCAGGGCGACGACGCAGCGCGCGAGCGTTTGCAGGAGCGCGCGCGCGAGTACGTCAAGGGCCACGGCTTTGCGGCGCTGTCGGTGGTCGATGCGCGGGGCGGCATGCTGCCGCTGGACGACGACGCGCCGCAGGCCCTGTCGGCGCCGACGAGCGACGCGGTTCGCCGCGCGCTGACGACGGCGCAACCGGCGATGTCCGAGCTGCATCGCCAACCCGGCGCCGCGCCCGAGCTGCGTCTGGATTTCGTCGTCCCGCTGACCTCTGCCCCGGCGGCGCGCGGCGCGGCAACGCGCTGGCTGGTGGTGGTGCGCATCGATCCGCGCCTGGACCTGCTGCCGATGCTCGACGCCTGGCCCGACTCGCGCACGCCGGTGGTGACGCAGCTGCTGCAACGCAGCGGCGACATGCTGCTCGGACCGCAGGCGCAGAACCCCGTGCCACTGTCGCGCCCGGGCCTGCTCGCTCGCCGCGTGCTGCCCGGCCAGGTGCCGGCGGGGGAG